>PNLC01000346.1 GCA_013822885.1 Bradyrhizobium sp. | reverse complement strand
TGCGCATGAGGACCTGCATGCAGGCGACGTGCACCAGACCTATCTGCCGCTGTTTCATACCAATGCGCTGGCCTATTCGATGCTGGCGACGCTGTGGGTCGGCGCGACATGCGTGATCCAGCCGCGGTTCTCCGCCAGCCGGTTCTGGAATGCGGCGCTGGAGCACAACTGCACCTGGACCTCGACGATCCCGTTCTGCATGAAGGCGCTGCTGGAGCATGAAGTCCCGAAAAGCCACAAATTCCGCCTCTGGGGCACAGCGATCTCCGAGCCGCCGCCGTTCGCCGCGTTCGGCGTCAAGATGATCGGCTGGTGGGGAATGACCGAGACCATCACCCACGGCATCGTCGGCGAGGTCGATCAGCCCAACACGCCGATGTCGATCGGCCGCGCCGCGCCGGAATATCAGATCCGCATCGTCGAGGACGACGGCACGCCGACCGGCGTCGGCGGCACCGGCAATCTGCTGATCAAGGGCATTCGCGGCCTGTCATTGTTTGCGGAGTATCTGCACAACGAAAAGGCCACGCGCGAGAGCTTTGACGAGCACGGCTATTTCATCACCGGCGACCGCGTCACGATGCTTGAAAACGGCTTCATTCGCTTCGGCGACCGCACCAAGGACATGCTGAAGGTCGGCGGCGAAAACGTTGCGGCCTCCGAGATCGAGCAGGTGATCGCGGTGGTGCCGGGCGTGCGCGAAGCCGCGGTGGTGGCGAAGAAGCACCCGATGCTGGATGAAGTGCCGGTCGTGTTCATCATCCCGCAGGCCGGCGTCGTCGGCGCACCGGCGGACCTGCACGACACCGTGATGGCCGCCTGCCGCTCTTCGCTGGCGGACTTCAAGGTACCGCGCGAAATTCACTTCGTTGACGACATGCCGCGTTCGACCTTGGAGAAGGTAGCGAAAGCGGAGTTGCGGAAGATGCTGGGGTGAGGCGCACGATTATCGCGTAGGGCGAGCCGTCCTCTCGGCGTCGTTCCGGAGCAACGCGCAGAGTTGGATCCGGAACCTCGATTTTCTGCCGCGAGATTGCGCGCGAAAGTTTGATGCTTCGCATCGTCCCCGAAATGTACAACAGATGGGATTCAATATTGCCCGAACGCCACCGGGCGGAACGCTTGCAGCAGATGCTGGTCGAGCTTGTCGCCCATCTCTTCCATCATGGTGTAGGCGCGGGCGTGGGTGAACTGCAGCCGGTAGGCGCGCCTCTCGACGAGCGCCGCATAGATATCCACGATCGTCGTCAGGCGGACGATGTCGCTGATCTGATTGCCGCTCAGGCCGTCGGGATAACCGGTGCCGTCGAGAAACTCGTGGTGGTGCAGCACCACGTCGAGCATTTCCGGCGGGAAGCCGCCTTGCGCCGACAACGCCTCGTAGCCGCGGCGCGGATGCTGGCGCATCTCTTCCATTTCCTCCAGCGTCAGCGGTCCCGGCTTGTCGAGGATCGCGACCGGAATGAACGCCTTGCCGACGTCGTGAAGCAGGGCCGCACGCGCCAGGCGCCGCTGGTCGTCCTCACGCATGCCGAGATGCTGCGCGTAAGCCACGGCAAAGCCCGCGACGAAGAGACAATGACGATAGCTGCCGGTGTGATGGCAGCCGACCGTGGTGAGCCATTCCCGCAGCGACGAATGCCTGATTGCCTTGAGAATCTTGCTCTCGGCTTCGACGATATCGCTGAATTTCAGGGGCTCGCCGGCCGGAAGCCGCTCGAATATCCTGACCATGACGCCGTGCGCGGCCTCGACGCCCCTGTTCAGGGTCTTGCCGCGATCTGTCTCGTCGAATCCGTCGCTGTCCGGAAATGCGGCGCGGATCCGGTGCAGGATGCCCTTCTCGTCGAACGGTCGCGCAATCGTATCGGTCGCGCCGAGCGCCCAGGCCTGCATCGATCCATGATGCAGCGCATCGGCCAGAACGAACAGCCGTGGCATCTCGCGATAGGCTTCGGCCCGCAACTTGTTGCGCACGAGCTGCACGCTCTCGGGCGAACGCAGATTGATGTCGACCACGATGCCGGAAAGATCACGGGCAGGCTGGTCGGGAATATCAGATGTCGCGATGGTATCGACCTGGCCCACGGTCTGCAAAATGCTGGCGAGCTCGGTGCTTTGGTCGCTCCGATCCGAGGCCAGCAGCAGCCGGCGCTTGTTCGGAGTCTTGTTGGTTGCGGATGTCATCGAACCCTGGAGCCTTGCGTGGACCACCTCATCCGAACCTACCGGACAAGGGGTTCCTTGCGACTTAAGAGGCATCGTGAACACGAACTACCGCAGTCGTTACAATTTTAGCTACCTGGTTCGCCATGCCCTGCGCCGCCAATCCGCGAAGGCGGGAGGCCCGGTAGCCGTGAACCGCCTGACGCGTCCGGCTTTTTCTGCAATCGCGGTTGTGCGCTGCGGCAAGGTTTGGCACGGCGTTGTCGATCGAGCACGCAAAACAGCAAGCGCATCTTCCGTTTCCGCATTTCCCAAGCGGGAACGGATCGCGCTAGGATGAGGACTGGGCTGAAACCGCGCAAGTTTGTTTTGGGAAATCCTTATGCCGACAATCGATCGTGACGGGGTCAACATCTACTACGAGGTGCACGGCTCAGGCTCGCCGCTGCTGCTGACCCATGGCTACTCGTCGACTAGCGGAATGTGGCAGGGACAGATTGCGGCCTTGTCGAAGCATCACAAACTCGTGTTGTGGGACATGCGTGGTCACGGCAAGTCCGATTACCCCGACGATCCCGCAGCGTATAGCGAACCGGCGACGGTCGGCGACATGGCGGCGCTGCTCGACGCTGTCGGCGCCGACAAGGCGATCGTCGGCGGGCTTTCTCTTGGCGGCTACATGTCGCTGGCATTCTACCGCGCCCATCCGGATCGCGTGCGCGCGCTCCTCATCATCGACACCGGCCCCGGTTTCAAGAAGGACGATGCGCGCGAAGTCTGGAACAAGCGCGCGCACGACACCGGCGATCGCTTCGAGCGCGAGGGTCTGGACGTATTGAAATCGGCCAGCCGGGAGCGTTCCAGCGTCACCCACCGCGACGCATCGGGACTGGCGCGCGCCGCGCGCGGCATGCTGACGCAACGCGATGCCCGCGTGATCGAATCCCTGCCCGACATCAAGGTGCCGGCGCTGGTCGTGGTCGGCGCCGACGACACGCCGTTCCTGGCCGCTTCCGATTACATGGCGGCCAAGATTCCCGGAGCGCAGAAGGTGGTGATCCCGGCGGCCGGCCACGCCGTCAACATCGACCAGCCGCAGGCCTTCATCGACGCGGTGCTGCCGTTCCTCGATGGTCTGGATTCGAAGCCAACCGCGAAGGCGGCTTCATGAGGGCATTGGCCGCCATGGCGCTGATGCTGATCGCAGGCGGCGCTGCGTCTGCCGGTGCGCAGCAACTGCCGCCGACCGGCGGCCCCTACTCGCCGCCGTTCACCGCGACGCTCTCGAACAACACGCCGCTCGCCTTCGGCATGGACGCCGAAGATGCCGCCCGCGCGCTCGGGACTCCGCTCAACTACGTCAGCGGCCGTCCGGGCGACGAAGTCTATCTCGCATTCCGCAACGTCGGCGGCAGCGGACTGTTCATCAAGAAGGACCGGCTGTTTCTGCAGTTTCGCAAAGGCAGGCTGGCGGGCTGGAAGGGCGACTGGGGCCACAACTGGATGTGGCAATAAACAGCGCTCCGCGAAGCTTCGCGCGGCCAAATTATGCAACCCCTAGACATGAATGGATGACCCCGTGGGACAGGATATCAAGCTGACGGCTTCTGACGGTTTCAAACTCGGCAGCTATCGCGCCGATCCCGCAGGCGCGCCCAAGGCGGCCATCGTGGTGATCCAGGAGATCTTCGGCGTCAACCACCACATCCGCTCGGTGTGCGACCGTCTGGCGGCCGAAGATTACGTCGCCATCGCGCCGTCGATTTTCGATCGCACCCAGCCGGACTTCCAGTGTGGCTATTCGCCTGACGAGATCGCCAATGCGCGAAAATTCATCGCCAATCCCGATTGGGAGGCGATGCTGCGCGATACCCAGGCCGCGATCGACGCGGTGAAGGATGTCGGCCCGGTTGGGATTATCGGATTCTGCCTCGGCGGCAGTATTGCCTATGCGGCCGCGACAAAATTGTCGGGCCTGTCAGCCGCCGTCGGCTATTACGGCGGCGCCGTCGTCCGCTTCGCCGACGACAAGCCGGAGGTGCCGACACAACTGCATTTCGGTGAAAAGGACGCGGGCATTCCGCTGGCCGATGTCGAGACCATCAAGGCGAAGCGGCCCGAGGTCGAAGTCTTCATCTATCCCGGCGCGCAGCACGGCTTTCATTGCGACGAGCGGGCGAGCTACGACAAGGCCAGCGCCGATATCGCCTGGCCGCGCAGCTTGGCGTTCCTGGCGAAACATTTGAGGAAGTAAGACGGGCGGAGCCTCTCCGCCTGCCATTCCGGGGCGCGCATCTTGCGCGAACCCGGAATGACGAGCGCGTATGCCCTACTCGCCCTTGACGCCGGTTTGCTTCGCGACATCGGCCCACTTCGCGAGGTCGCGGCGCAGCGCCTTATCGAAGTCTTCGGGCGATCCGCCCACCGGTACGAGGCTGAGCGTCTCGATACCCGCGATGCCTTCGGGCGAGGCGATGATGCGGGCGAGTTCGTCGGAAAGCTTCTTCACGATGTCCTTGGGCGTTGCAGCGGGTACGAACACGCCGAGCCAACCTTCGATTTCGAAGCCGGGATAGCCGAGTTCGCCCATCGTCGGCACATCGGGCATCGCCTTCCGGCGCTTTTCACCGCCCACCGCCAGCGCCCTGAGCTTGCCCGCCTTGATCTGCGCGCTCGCCGTGGTCAGGTCCTGGAAAGCCCAGTTCACCGTGTTGTTGAGCAAATCGTTCGTGAGCGGAGCCGAGCCGCGGTAGGGAACGTGGGTCACGTCGATGCCGGCGTTCTTCTTGAGCAGTTCGCCGTAGAGATGGGACGTCGTGGCATTGCCGAACGTGCCGTAGGGCTTGCCGGGATTGGCCTTGGCATAGTCGACCAGCTCCTTCACGGACTTGAACGGCTGCTGCTCGGGGACCACCAGAACGATCGTCGACAGCGCCACCTGGGTAACCGGCGCGAGATCCTTGAAGACGTCGTAGGGCAGCTTCGCAACGAGGCTCGGCGCCTGAATGATCTGGGTAATGGC
>PNLC01000345.1 GCA_013822885.1 Bradyrhizobium sp. | reverse complement strand
TACCATCGTCATCGACCTGCCGCGGCCGCGCCGGCTCGCGGTGCGCGACAGCGCCGAGTTCGCCGCCTATGTGCATCGCATTCGCCACCACTTCGCCGAACTCGGGATCGTCAAGGAATGAAGCGCTTCGTCAGAAAGTGGCTTGGCGGCGACAATGAGACACGCGACGTCGTGGTGGTGCTGTCGGCTGCGCTGCTGATGTGGGAGGCAAGCGTCCGGCTCTTCAAGCCGTCGCCGCTGATCCTGCCTGCGCCTTCGGCGATTTTCGTAGCCTTTCTGGAGACCCCTGGTCTGTTCATGCGGCATCTCGGCTTTACCCTCGGCATGACCTGCATCGGCTTTACACTCGCCGTCGTGCTCGGTGTGGCGCTGGCGGTCGGCATCGTTTATTCGCGGTTCCTCGAACGCACCATCTACACGCTGCTGGTAGCGCTCAATTCGATCCCGAAGGTGGCGTTGGCGCCGCTGTTCGTGATCTGGATGGGAACAGGACCGGAGCCGAAGGTCGCCATCGCTCTGATGCTCGCGATCTTTCCGATTGTAATCGACACGGTACTTGGGCTCCGCTCGGTCGATCCCGACATGCTGCATCTGGCGCGTGTATCGAAGGCCTCTCCTTGGACCGTGCTAACCAAGATCCGCTTTCCCTGTGCCCTCCCGAGCCTGTTCGCTGGCATGAAGGTGGCAGTCTCTTTCGCGCTGGTCGGCGCCATCGTCGGCGAGTTCGTTGCTGGCAGCCGGGGTATAGGTTTCCAGATACTGGTCGCGCAGGGGCAGTTCGATACTGTCAGGGTGTTTGTGTCGCTACTGCTGCTCGGTCTAGTCGGAACCGTGCTGTTCTTCCTGGTCGACTATGCCGAGCGCCTGCTGCTGCCTTGGCATGTCTCGCAGCGCGCCCGTCACGAACGCTCCGCCGAGCGGGTATGAAGGTTTCGCCCAACACTTTGGGAACCATCGCGCTGATCACCACCGCCGCGCTGTGGGGCAGCAACCACGTGGTGGCGCGCGCCGCTCGCGAGGCGATCCCGCTGCCGTCCCTGGTGTTCTGGCGCTGGCTGCCGGCGGCTGTTCTCCTGACCCTCGTGGCGTTGCCGACGCTGCACGAGGCATGGCCTGCGATCCGCCCACGACTGGGCGGGTTGATCGTCGGCGGAGCGGTTGGCGTCGGCCTGTTTTCCTACCTGCTGCTCGGCGGCGCCTATCAGAGCCTCGCCATCGAAGTCGGATTCATCAACGCCACGACGCCGGTCTGGGTGCTCCTGCTCGGCCTGTGGATGGGCGGCGGTAAGCTTACGGCAGGCATGAAATGGGGGTTGGCGCTGGCCTTTGCCGGCACGCTCCTCATCATCACCAAGGGGCACATCGGGGCCCTGACCGGGCTCCAATTCAACCTCGGCAATTTATGGTCGTTGCTGGCGGCGATGGCGTTTGCCTGGTTTTCGATCCAGGTGCGCGACTGGACCCGTACCATTGCGCCGCTGGCGCTAACGGTAGTGACTGCATGGGCAGGGTTGATCGTCGTGATGTTGCCGGTCTATGTAGTCTCGATCGTCCTGGGTGGGCCATGGTTGGTCTGGAACGCCACCGATACCGGCTTCGCGCTGATGACGATCGCCTTCATCGCACTCGGCCCGACCATGCTGGGCAATCTGTTCTATTCGTATGGCGTCGCTCTTAGAGGTCCTACGAGGGCCGCGGCATTCCTCTATCTTAGCCCACTGTTTTCAGCGGCGCTCTCGATCGGTTGGCTGGGCGAACAACTGGCCTGGTATCATGTCGCCGGATTCGCCGCGATTCTATCGGGCTTGATTGTTCTCAGCTATCCGAATCCGCGCAAAGAAACGTACTGCTAGAGTTTCGCTTTCGAACACAGTACCGCCTGCCGGCAGTCTGCCCTCGATTCAATAGAAGCAACGCGATTTTCTGCGGCTGATCGGGGAACTACGGCAACAGCCGCCACCAGCGCCTGCGTGAGACGTCGATGGTCATGCGTTCAAGAGCGGCCCAAGACAGGAGTGCGTCCAAATGCCAGCGAAAATGGCCAGATCGGCCTCGAGCACGTCCAGGCTGCCCGAACGGCCAGTAATGCGTCGGGCAACTCGCGTCCGTCTTGTGGCAAGGCCGTAAAACGCCAATACTCACCGCAGTTCGGGAGTTGTCCGGGGAATCCCGACTTATTGGCTGCAACGTCGGCCACAACGGGAGGAATGGAATGCTCAATTCTATCATGAAGCTTGCGGCCGTCGCGCTGGCTGGAACCGCGTTGGCGGCATCGACGGCGCAGGCGCAAGTGAAGTTGCCGCCGAGCGTGACGATGACGGCCTACGACACCGGCACGTCCGGATTCAACATCACCGTCGCCGTCGGAAAGATGTTTAAGGACAAATACGGCACCGATGCGCGCGTGCTGCCCGCCGGCAATGATGTCGCCCGCCTGCAGCCGCTGCGCCTCCGCCGCGCCGTCATCTCGGCGATGGGGGTCGGGGTCTATTTCGCGCAGGAAGGCGTGTTCGAATTTGCGACCCGAGAATGGGGACCTCAGGCCATCCAGATCACGCTGAGTTCAATCGACTGCAACGGCCTTTCGCTGGCGGTCGCGTCCGATACAGGCGTCAAGAACTACGCTGACCTGAAGGGCAAGCGCATCGGCTTCGTGGTCGGCTCGCCCGCGCTCAACCAGAATGCGCTGGCAGTGCTGGCGTTTGCGGGACTGACCGCGAAGGAAGTCAAGCTCGTCGAGTTCGCGGGCAACAACGCGATGTGGAAGGGAATCATCAACAACGACACTGACGCGGTGTTCGGTTCGACGATCTCCGGGCCCGCCAAGGAGTTACAGACCTCGCCGCGCGGCATCACCTGGCCCGCCATGCCCTTCTCCGACAAGGCGGGATGGGAGCGGATGCGCAAGGTCGGCCCGTACTTTACCGAACACACCGCAACCTGCGGCGCCGGCGAAATCTCCAAGGACAAGCCGGTCCAGATGGGCACCTACCCGTACCCGATCTACAGCGTCTATGGCAGCCAGTCCGAAGACGAGGTCTACATGCTGACCAAGGCGATGATCGAAGGTTATGACGGCTTCAAGGACAACGCGCCGGGTGCCAGCGGGCTTGCCGTGAAGGCGCAGGCGAAGAACTGGGCGGTGCCGACGCACAACGGCGCGGTCAAGGCGCTGAAGGAAGCCGGCGCCTGGAGCGACGACCAGGACAACCACAACAAGGCCCTGCTCAAGCGGCAGGACACCTTGATCGCGGCGTGGAACGATTTTATGAAGGCCAACCCGTCGTCCGAGCCCGCCAAATTCACCGAAGAGTGGATGGCCGTGCGCAAGGCTGCGCTCGCCAAGGCCGGCATGACCGACACGTTCTGAGCGACACGGGCCGCAAGGTCTTCGAAGGGAGCAACTCTTGCGTCATGGCCGGGCTCGTCCCGGCCATGCACTTCTCCTTTAAGACTTCTCCGCCTTCTTCGGCCGCGGCGGCCCCTCCACCGGCGGCAGACTTGGTATATTCGGCCATCGCCGCCCGGTCCTCGGCCGACATTGCGCGGTGTTGCGGATCACGCGGACCATCGATCCGCCGGCGCTGTCGCCGTCGGGCGTCTGTCCGATCTCGAGGAAGTAGGCGGCGACGTCCTTTCACACTTGATCGGAGAATATCGACTTTAGGCAATGCGCCCCATTTAGACATCAGGGTTCCCACATTTAACCGACCCGATCGACTACGGCGCGCACTTGAAAGCCTTTGGGCACAAACCTATCCGAATGGATAGCAAGGGTTTACGATGATGCCTCGTCCGGCGAAGAGATTGTCGGAACCATTGCAGCGATAAGTGCGTCTCAGTTTCTGACGCGCCCCCATGGCTACGTGCTTGAGGACGACAACTTCTTGCTGCCCGAATTTCTCTCCCTTATTCTCAAGCTCGTCCTTGCTCACCTCGAGATAGCGGTGTCGACCTGATAGCCCTTCATGATGTCTTCGTTGGAAACCTCTTCAACCGTCTCAGCATCCACCTTGAGATAGCGTATCCGGTGGCCGGTCTTCTTGTTGATCTGGTTGAAACTTATCTTTTCGGAATCTGACGTGGCTGTGCGGAATGATTGTCGAGGATCAGACGGATCGCCGTATGATTTGGATAGGCGGCATCGATCAGAGAAACGCGATGAACTCGCGGCTGCGGTGGCGGTCCTCGACCAAGGCATGGACCTTGCCGGTGACAAGGTCGATGCCGGCCAGCAAGCTGACCGTGCCGTGGCGCTTGTACTCAAACTCGCGCGTGAAGCTCGGGTGCACGCCAGGTTCGGGCGGCAAGTCCGGGGCGGTCGTTGCGATTGCTGAATGCCGGGCTTCTCGTCATAGGAGATGACCGTCACCGCCTTGCTCGGCTTGTTTTTCTTCGTCGCCGCCGCCTTCTTCAGGACACTCACCTCGCGGTAGACGCACAGCACCTGCGCCATCTTGGCCTTGAGCTCCGTCCCGGCGTTCGAGCTAGTAGCGCACCTTGTGCGGCTTCACCTCTTGCGCGTCGAGGATCTTGCACACGGTGCCCTGGACCAGCCCGCTCAGGCACGCATGCCCCTGCCTCGGCCCATGCTCGCGGGCGTGCTCGGCCAGAAGCCGCGTCGTCCAAACCTCGTGCGGATAGCCCAGATCCTTCGGCTTCCGGCAAGCCAGCGCCACCACCCACGTCTTGGCCTCGACCGTGATCGTCGGCTCCTTGCCGGGGCGGGGACGCTCATCGAGCGCTGCCATCGCACCATCGCCTTGGCTCGCTCGATGTAGCGGCGGACCTTCTGATGATGCATTCCCAAGGCTTGGCTCACCGCATAGAAAGACGGGTCTTGCCGATAAGCCAGCAGCACTCGCGCCCGCTCGACACGACCCGCAGCTTCCGTGCGAGATCGCGCAATCGACTCCAACTCCCGCAACTCCGTTCTCTTGATCGACAACTCGATCAATCGCCGAGATCCCGCCATGACCTTCGCCTCGTTAAACGAATCAAAGATCAGCCTACAAGGCTTCGTCGACCCCATGAATCGCGCTCATAGGTCCAGTTCCATGGAATCGATGGTCTAGTGTGTAGCCGCCCGCTAAAACGCGCCAGTGACTCGCGCTTAGTCATGCGGAGGCCATTCCGGCGCGATCGGCGTCACAACTACTTTGGCGGCGTCGGTGTCTCGTTGTTAGATCGGAAGAG
>PNLC01000344.1 GCA_013822885.1 Bradyrhizobium sp. | reverse complement strand
GAGAGGTTGACATTCAAGCGCCAGCAATTCCCGGATAGAGGTCGTCCCAGTTGGGATTAAGCTCTTCGATCAGCCGGATTTTCCAGGCCCGATTCCAGTTCTTCAGTTGCTTCTCGCGACTTATTGCATTCTCGATGTCATCGAACTGTTCGAAATAGACCAATTTGTGGACGCCATACTTCTTTGTGAAGCCCTTGACCAGTTCGAGTCGATGCTCGCCAATTCGCCGAACCAGATCATTCGTTACGCCAATGTACAGCGTGCCGCCGATGCGGCTGGCGAGGATGTAGACGTAGTAGCTGCGTGGTCCCATCTGCCGCCTCTGGGATACTGGGTCGCCCGGTCAAGCCGGGCGATGACAGTGGAGTGTGATGACAGTGGAGTGTTTAGTTTCGCAATAGCAAACCTACTCCCCCGCCTGCAGCTTGCGCGGCAGGGGGAACAGTTCCGGTGTTGCGCTCTTGACCGCGCGCGGGGGCTCGGCGGGCGCGTCGGGTTTGCTGAAATCGAGCTCCTCGATCCGCCCGGCGCGCTTTTCGATCTTGTCGGCGGAGATCAGGATCTGCCGGACGTCCTCGTTGACGTCGCCAAAATGCTTCTGCAGCTTCAGCACGCGGTCGCGCAAGCGCCCGAGGTCGTCGCCGAGATTGAGCACTTCGGTGCGGATCTGGTCGGCGGCATCGCGCATCCGCGCGTCTTTCAGGATCTGCTGCATCACCTGGATCGCCAGCATCAACAGCGACGGCGACACCAGCACGACGCGGGCGCGGTAGGCCTTTTGGATCACGTCGTCAAAGCCGTCGTGGATTTCGGCATAGACCGATTCCGACGGCACGAACATCAGCGCGGTGTCCTGGGTTTCGCCGGTAATGAGATATTTTTCGGCGATATCGCTGACATGCTTCATCACGTCGTTGCGCAGGCGTTGCGTGGCGAATTTCTTTTCCTCGTCGCTGCGCGCGTCGTGCAGCGCGGTCATCGCCTCCAGCGGGAATTTCGCGTCGATGCAGAGCGGGCGCTGATCGGGCAGGAACACCACGCAATCCGGCCGCTTGCCCGTCGAGAGCGTGTACTGGAACTCGTACGAGCCCTGCGGCATGCCGTCCTGCACGATCGCTTCCATCCGCGCCTGGCCGAACGCGCCGCGCGACTGCTTGTTGGCGAGCACGTCGCGCAGCGTGGTCACCTGCGACGTCAGGTCGGTGAGATTCTTGTGCGCGTTGTCGATGATGCCGAGCCGTTCGTGCAGCACGCGAAGGCTGTCCATGGTGTGGCGCGTGGTTGCTTCCATCGACTGGCCGACGCGGTGGGTCACCGAATCCAGCCGCTCGTTGACCGCGCGAGTCATCTCGGACTGGCGGCCCACCAGCGCCTGCGCCATCGCGTCGACCCGGCCGGTGGATTCGCTCTGCGCCCGCAGCATCTCGCTCAGGCGCTCCTCCAGCTCGTCGGCGCGGATCGCCTGCGCCATCGCCAACGCGGCGCCGCGGCGGCCGGCGCGGGCGATAACGATGGCGATCACAAGCAGCAGCACCAGCGCCAGTGCGCCGAAGCCGATCAGCAGTTCGCGGACGTGGATCGGCAGGTCGCCGACAATGAAAAGAATTTCGTTCATGCGGCTATGTAGCCCGATTCGCGGGCTTTCGCGAACGAAGAGGGAACATATATGGTAAATGACCGCTTAATTTTCGTGGTTAACGCCGCCTTAAAAATCATGGTTAACGCCGGCTTAATGGGTTCCGCCGCGCATTGACCGCGGCAAACCGGCAGCTTAAATCGCGCGCTATGGCCCTCAGAGAAATCATCATCCTGCCGGACAAGCAGTTGCGGCTCGTCTCCAAGCCCGTCGAAAAGGTGACGTCGGAGATCCGCAAGCTCGCCGACGACATGTTCGAGACCATGTACGACGCCCCCGGCATCGGGCTGGCGGCGATCCAGGTCGCGCAGCCGTTGCGGCTGATCACCATGGATCTCGCCAAGAAGAGCGAGGACGGCGAAACCAAGCCGCAGCCGCGGGTTTTCATCAATCCGGAAATCATATCTTCCTCGGAAGCATTGTCGGTCTACGAAGAGGGCTGTCTCTCGATCCCCGAATATTACGAGGAGGTCGAGCGCCCGGCGCAGGTTCGCATCCGCTTCACCGATCTCGACGGCAAGGTCCACGAGGAAGACGCCGACGGCCTGTTCGCCACCTGCATCCAGCACGAGATCGATCACCTCAACGGCGTGCTTTTCGTGGACTATCTCTCGAAGCTCAAGCGCGACCGCGTGATGAAGAAGTTCACGAAGATTGCGAAGCGCGCGGCGGAGTAAGCCGCCATTCTCTCTACCGTCATGCCCGGGCTTGACCCGGGCATCCACGCCTTCCTCTCTCACGGAGACAAAGGACGTGGATGGCCGGGACAAGCCCGGCCATGACGGAGTAAATTGAAACTCTGCTGGGATTTTCCGCCTCATGTCCCTCCGCTTGATCTTCATGGGCACGCCCGACTTCGCGGTGCCGACGCTGCTGGAACTGGTGGCCCATGGCCACGAGATCGTGGCCGTCTACACCCGCGCGCCGAAGCCGGCCGGGCGCGGCATGAAGCTGCAGCCGACCCCGGTCGAGCAGGAGGCGCGGCGGCTCGGCATTCCCGTGCTGACGCCGAAGACGCTGAAAACGCCGGAGGCGCTCGACGAATTTCGCGCGCACGACGCGGATGCGGCCGTCGTGGTCGCCTACGGCATGATCCTGCCGCAGGCCATCCTCGATGCGCCCAGGCTCGGCTGCTTCAACCTGCACGGCTCGCTGCTGCCGCGCTGGCGCGGCGCAGCTCCAATCAACCGCGCCATCATGGCTGATGATGCCGAAAGCGGCGTGATGGTGATGAAGATGGACGTCGGCCTCGACACCGGCGATGTCGCGATGGCGGAGCGGCTGAAGATCACGGACGCCATGACGGCCGCCGACCTGCACGACGCGCTGGCGCCGCTCGGCGCCGACCTGATGGTGCGCGCGATGGGCGCGCTGGAACGCGGGAGACTGCAGCTCCGGAAGCAGAGCGAAGACGGCGTGACCTACGCCGCCAAGATCGACAAGGCCGAAGCGCGGATCGACTGGACGCGGCCCGCGCGCGAGGTGCTGCGGCATATTCACGGGCTGTCGCCATTTCCGGGCGGCTGGTGCGAGCTGGCGACCGATGGCGAGCCGGCGCGCATCAAGATTCTGCGCTGTGAACCCGCGAAGGGTTCCGGTACGCCCGGCGAGGTGCTCGACGACGGTTTGACGATCGCCTGTGGCGACGGCGCGATCCGCATTCTCGAATTGCAGCGCGCCGGCAAGGCCCCGATGAAGGCCGCAGATTTCCTGCGCGGCACGCCGCTGAAGGCCGGTGCGTGCCTTACTTGACACTGTCGTACCCCGCGAAGGCGGGGTATCCAGTACGCTGCGGCCTTTGAGATTCAACCGAGACGTCACGGCGTACTGGATCGTCCGCCTGCGCGGACGATGACACCGAGTGGAAATGCCCCGCTACAAGCTCATCATCGAATATGACGGCACGCCGTTTTCCGGCTGGCAGATCCAGGACAACGCGCCCACCGTTCAGGGCGCGCTGGAAACGGCTGTCAAGGCGATCTGCGGCGAGGATGTGCGCGTGCATGGCTCGGGCCGCACCGATGCCGGCGTGCATGCGCTGGCGCAGGTCGCGCATTGCGATATACAGAAGCCGTTTCCGCCGGGGCGCCTGCGCGACGGGCTGAACGCGCATCTGCGGCCACATCCGATCGGCGTGCTTTCGGCTGAAATCGTCGCGGACGATTTCGAGGCGCGCTTCTCTGCGAGGAAGCGCCATTACCGCTACCGCATCACCAACCACCGCGCCAACCTCACGCTCGATATCAAGCGAAGCTGGCGGGTGCCGCGCCATCTCGATACGGACGCGATGGATGCCGCCGCCAAACGGCTGCTCGGCAAGCACGATTTCACGACCTTTCGCGACACCGAATGCCAGGCGAAATCGCCGGAGAAGACGCTCGATCAGCTCGATGTCGTCAGGGCGGGCGACGAGGTTTCGATTCTCACCTCGGCGCGCTCGTTCTTGCACAGCCAGGTGCGGTCGATGGTGGGCTCGCTGGTCTGGGTCGGCGAAGGCCGCTGGAGCGCCGACGATCTCGCCGCCGCACTCGCCGCCCGCAACCGCGCTGCCTGCGGCCCCGTCGCGCCGCCGGAGGGGCTGTATCTGGTGCGGGTGGATTACTAGCGGCCCCATCCCTACTGTGCATGGGGTTGTTTTCGATGTTTTGTCCAGCCGAGCGGCTGGATCACGCGAAATACCGATACAGGATTCCGCGATAGACCTTCGTCAGCTTTTCCAGGTCGGATACGGGCGTGCGTTCGTCGACCTGGTGCATGGTCTGTCCGACCAGGCCGAACTCGATCACCGGGCAATAGCTCGAGATGAAGCGCGCATCCGAGGTGCCGCCGGAGGTCGAGAGTTCCGGCTTGCGCCCTGTGACTTCCTCGATCGCGCTGACGGCGAGGTCGGTGAAGGCGCCGGGCTTGGTCACGAACACGTTGGAGTTGGAATATTCCCACACGATGCGGGCGCGGATGCGGTTGCCGCAGGCCTTTGCCAGCCGCTCCTCGACCAGCGCGCGCAGCGTTTCTTGCGTATGGTTGTCGTTGAAGCGGATGTTGAACTTCGCCCGCGCTTGCGCCGGGATCACGTTGCTCGCGGTGTTGCCGACATCGACCGAGGTGAACTCCAGGTTCGACGCCTGGAACTGTGCGCTGCCGTGATCGAGCGGCTCATCGGAGAGCGCCACGATCAGCCGCGAAATATCAGGCACCGGGTTGGCAGCCCGATGCGGATAGGCGACGTGGCCCTGCACGCCGTCGACATGGAGCGTGCCGGATTGCGAGCCGCGGCGGCCGACCTTGATACAATCGCCCAGCACTTCGACGTTGGACGGCTCGCCCAGCACGCAATGGTCGAACTTCTCGCCGCGCTCGGCGCACCACTTCAGCAATTTGATGGTGCCGTTGACGGAAATGTCTTCCTCATCGCCAGTGATCAGGAACGAGATCGAACCTTTTGGCTTACCGGCATTGTCGGCGAGATATTGCAGCACCGCCGCGACGCTGCAGGCGATGCCGCCCTTCATGTCGACGGCGCCGCGGCCATAGAGGTAGCCGTCCTTGACCTCGCCGGAGAAGGCGCCGTGGCTCCAT
>PNLC01000343.1 GCA_013822885.1 Bradyrhizobium sp. | reverse complement strand
GTGACAGATGCCGGTGGCCTTGATCTCGACCAGCACTTCGCCTTCGCGCGGCCCGTCGAGCTGGACGGTGGTTACTTCAAGCGGCTTTCCAGCAGCAACGGCGACGGCGGCGCGAACATCCATGGCAGTTCCTCGTTTTCGAATCTTCGGTGTCAGTCTTGGATATGTGAAATCGCGCAGGTAACCCCGCGCGATAGGTGCTTGCCGCTTAGCATATGATCGGGCAACAGGGGCGGCAAATGACCAGCGACTTCGAAAAAATTGCCGCGCGCGCGGCGCCGGCGATCTTCGTCGTGCTCTGGAGCACCGGATTCATCGGCACCAAGTACGTGCTGAACAGCGCCGAGCCGCTGACCTATCTCGCCATCCGCATGGCCTGCGTGGTGGGGTTGATGGCGATCATCGTTGCGGTCACGCGGCCGCGCTGGCCGGATCGCATCGGGATTGCGCACAGCGCCGTCGCCGGCATTCTGGTGCACGGGATCTATCTCGGCGGCACGGCGATTGCGATCGCGCATTCGATTCCGGCGGGGCTTTCAGCGTTGATACCAGGGCTGCAGCCGATCCTGACTTCGACGATCGCGAGCCGCTGGCTCGGCGAGCGCGTCACGCCGCTGCAATGGACCGGATTGCTGCTCGGGCTCGCCGGCGTCGTGCTGATCCTGCACGACCGGCCGATGAGCGGCGAGGCAGGGTGGGGATGGTTCGCCTCGGGCGTATCGCTGGTCAGCATCACGCTCGGCACGCTCTACCAGCGGCGCTACTGCAACGCGATCGACTGGCGTTCCGGCAATCTCGTGCAATTCATTGCGGTGACGATCCTCTTCGGCCTCGGCGCCTGGCTGTTCGAGACCAATGTCGTGCACTGGACCACCGAGTTCATCCTCGCGCTCGCCTGGCTTGCGGTGGTGCTGTCGATCGGATCGATCGGGCTGTTGTACTGGCTGATCCGCCGCTCGGCCGCGACCTCGGTGGCGAGCCTGTTCTATCTGGTGCCGGCGGTGACGGCGCTGATGGCATACGTGCTGTTCGGCGAGCGGCTCGATGCCATCGCGATTGCCGGCATGATCGCCTGTGCCGCTGCCGTGCTGCTGGTCAACCGCAGTGCGCCTGCAAAATCCTAATTGCCGCGGATCGTCGCATAGGCCGCGAGCGCGCGTTCGCGCCCAACCTTGTGGTCGATGATCGGCTGCGGATAGGTCTTGCCGAGTTCGACGCCCGCGCTTGCGAGTTCGATCGGCGTCGCCGTCCAGGGTTGATGAATCAGTTTATCAAGCAGTTGGCTTAGCTCCGGCACCCAGCGCCTGACATAGGCGCCGTCGGGATCGAACTTTTCGCCCTGCAGGATCGGATTGAAGACCCGGAAGTAGGGCGCTGCGTCCGCGCCAGAGCCCGCCACCCATTGCCAGTTGGCAGGGTTGCTGCCGGCATCGGCGTCGACGAGCGTGTCCCAGAACCATTGCTCGCCGCGGCGCCAGTCGATCAGGAGGTGCTTGACCAGGAACGACGCCACCACCATGCGCACCCGATTGTGCATCACGCCGGTGTGCCAGAGTTCGCGCATTCCGGCGTCGACGATCGGGTAGCCGGTCCGGCCGCGCTGCCACGCCTGCAATGCCGTGTCATCGTATTTCCAGGGAAAGTCGTCGAAGGAGGGCTGCAGGTTGCGGGTCGCGAGATCGGGAACGTCGAACAGGAGATGACGGCAGAACTCGCGCCAGCCGAGTTCGCTGAGGAATTTGTCGATATCGGCGGACAGCCGAGGGTGCTCGGCCGCCGCAAAGCGCGCGGCATGCCAGACTTGGCGCGGGCTGATCTCCCCGAAACGAAGGTGCGGTGACAATCCCGAGGTGCCGTCGCGGTCGGGGCGGTCGCGATCGCCGGTATAGCCGGCGATGGCGCCGGCAAGGAACGCCTCGAGGCGGGCCTGTGCCGACGCCTCGCCGGGCTGCCAGGTTTCGCGCAAGCCTCCGGCCCAGTCCGGTTTGGTGGGCTCAAGGTTCCAATCTTCGAGCGTGTCGCTGGCGATGTCAGGTATGCCGTTCAACCGCTTCGGCGCCGGCAGCGGCTTTGGCGGATCGCCGAGCGCCTGCACGCGCCGCCAGAACGGCGTGAACACGCGCAGGCCGCGATTCTCCTTGCTGCGGATCTGGCTCGGCGCCGCCAGCAGGTCGCCGGGAAAGCGCTGCGCGGCGACACCGATCTCGCCGAGGGCCGCGGCGACCTCATTGGCTACGGCCTCGTGCGGCGATTGCGCGATCTCGTTCCAGTACACGCTTTCCGCATCGGTCTCGCGCGCCAGCGCTGCGAGGACATCCGGCGCTGATCCCTTGCGCAACACCAGCGACGCGCCCCGCTTGCGCAGGCTCCCCTGCAAGGCGCGGAGCGATTGCGCCAGCCACCAGCGCGCCGCGCCGCCGGGCGGCCGAAGGCCGGGCGCCCTGTCGTCGAGCACGTAAATACACACAACCGATGCGTGTGCATTGGAAGCTGCGTGAAGGGCTGGATGGTCGGAAACACGAAGGTCGTCGCGATACCAGACGATGCCGGGGCGGGAAGTCGTCATGCGCGCATAGGTTCCATTAAATTCTTCAAACCTTGCTTAGGGTTGTGCCCATTAAGGCGATCGTAAGCAAAACCGGTCAAATTGAGCTCGTTTCTGGGGGATTACTCACTATGACTGCGCAATCGATTGGAAAGTTCCTGCCTTCGCTGAAGCTCCGGCTCGGCACCAAGGCCGTCATCTCCGCCATTCTACTGATCGCGGTCAATACCGCGCTGGTTGTAGGCGCTGCCCATTGGTCGCTGACCAACGAGTTCGGCGACCGGGCGATTCGTGACATCGAGATGAACCTGCGCACGCTGAGTCTGGCTTTTGCCGAGACCCACAGCGACGCCAAGATCACCATCAAGGATGGGACGGTCGCGCGCGCCGAAATGCCGAAGATGCCCGAGTTCAAGGATCACGCGATCGTCGATCGCGCGGTGGGCTATACCGGCGGCAACGCGACCCTGTTCGTCTATGACGAGGCGAGCAACCAGTTCGTCCGCCGCACCACCAACGTCAAGAAGGAAAACGGCGACCGCGCCGTTGGCACCCAACTCGCCCCCGACCATCCGGGACAGGCGGTGGTACGCCGCGGCGAGGCCTACAAGGGGCCGGCAACGCTGTTCGGCAAGACGTTCATGACGGCCTACTACCCGATCATGAACCCGGCTGGAAAGGTGATCGGGCTGCTCTACGTCGGTATCCCGATGGCGCAGTTCGAGACCATGCTGTCGCACGCCATCACGAACATGGCCATTGCGGCCGGCGTCGCCGCGCTGCTGGTGATGCTGCTGACCATGGTGCTGGTGCGCCGCGTGACCAAGCCGCTGATCTCGGTCACGGCCTCGCTGACCGCGATCGCCAACGGCAATCCCGAAGTCGAGATCGACTGCCACGAGCGAACCGACGAGATCGGCGAGATCGCGCGAACGCTGGCCGTCTTCAAGAACAACTCGGTCGAACGCCGCCGCCTACGCGAAGAACAGACCGCGGCTGCGGCTGCCTCGGCCGAGCAGCGCAAATCCGAACTGCGAGGCTTTGTCGACGAGTTCCAGACCAGCGTCGGCACCATCCTCGACAAGGTCATCAATTCCTCCGGCGAATTCGAACGCGTCGCGCGGCAACTCACCGAAACCGCGCGGACCACCGCCGGCCTGTCGGGCAAGTCGGCGGGCGCATCGGAAACCGCATCCGAGCACGTCCGCACCGCGGCGACCGCGTCCGACGAACTCTCCAGCTCGATTGCGGAAATCACCCGCCGGGTCCAGGAGTCGAACGGGATCGCGGCCGATGCCGTCAAGCAGGCGGTCGCCACCGACCAGCGCATCAACGAATTGTCGGAAGCCGGCGCCCGGATCGGCGACGTGGTGAGGCTGATCACCTCGATTGCCGAGCAGACCAATCTGCTGGCATTGAACGCTACCATCGAGGCGGCGCGCGCAGGCGACGCCGGCCGGGGCTTTGCCGTGGTGGCGCAGGAGGTCAAGAGCCTGGCCGGCCAGACCGCGAAGGCGACGGAGGAGATTTCAAGCCAGATCGGCAACATGCAGCTTGCGACCGAAGAGTCGGTCAGCGCCATCAAGGCGATCGGCCAGACCATCGAGCGCATCAGCGATATCGCCACCTCGATCTCGGCCGCGGTCGAGCAGCAGCGCGGGGCGACGCAGAACATCGCGCAGAGCGTACGCGCCGCGGCGAGCGGCACCGCCGATGTCTCCGTCAACATCCGCAACGCCGCACAAGGTGCTGACGAGACCGGCGAGACCTCGAGCCGGATGTTCGCTTCGGCCCAGAACCTGTCGAGCGAGAGCCTGCATCTGAGGGCGGAAGTCGAAAAGTTCCTCGATCGCGTCCGCGCGGCCTGATCGGAATGTCACGGCGGCGGATAACGTCGCCGTGAAACCGCAGGCCTCCAGATTCGTAGTTACGTACACTGCGAATGATTGCCCTCGTTTCCGGGCTGGAGGCCACCGTGAACCGATACGTCGCGCTCTATCTGGTGACGCTGTTCGTCATCGTCCCGATTGATATTTTGTTCCTCGGCGTCATCGCCAAGGGCTTCTTCACCTCGCAGGTCGGGCATCTGCTGGGCGAGATCAAGCTCGTGCCGGCGGTCCTGTTTTATCTGGCCTATGTCGCCGGCATCCTGATCTTCGTCAGCGGTGGCGGCGGCGCGACCTGGCAATCGACGCTGCTCTATGGTGCGCTGTTCGGGTTCTTTTGTTACGCGACCTTCGAGCTCACCTCGATGTCGATGCTGAAGAACTGGAGCTGGGCGGTCGTCGTCCTCGACATTGCGTGGGGTTCATTCGTAACGGCGGTTTCAGCGACGGCCGGATTGCTTGTGGCGGATTGGATGGTGCCCAAGGCCTAGGCTGTCATTCCGGGATGGTCCGAAGGACCAGACCTCAGGGGTGCAATTGCACCCCGGGGAATCTCGAGATCCCGGATATGGTCCTTCGGACCATTCCGGGATGACTGCTGCGCGGTCACTTCGGCTGGGGCACGATCCGGATGTACGGCTTCGGCGCCTTCCAGCCCTGCGGATAGATCGTCTTCGCCTCGTCGTCGCTGACGGAGCCGGCGATGATGACGTCCTCCCCCTGTTTCCAGTCGGCCGGCGTCGCGACGCGATGCTTGGCGGTCATCTGCAGCGAATCGATCGAGCGCAGAATTTCCTGGAAGTT
>PNLC01000342.1 GCA_013822885.1 Bradyrhizobium sp. | reverse complement strand
AATCAGCACGGCGTGTCCCCGTTCCCTCGCGATCTCGGCGAGCAGCTTTATGACCGCCTGGCCGTTCGCGCCATCGAGTGCGGCCGTCGGCTCGTCCGCCAGGATGATGGACGGGTTTCCGACGATGGCGCGCGCGATTGCGACCCGCTGCTGTTCGCCGCCGCTGAGTTCGCGCGGATATGCCTTTATCTTGTGGGCCAGGCCGACCTTCGCCAGTGCCTCCTGCGACCGGACTTTTGCTGTCCTCGAGCGCTCACCGCGGACGTCGAGCGCCAGCCTCACATTGTCGGTCGCAGACAGCGTTGGAAACAGGTGAAACGACTGGAACACAAAACCCACATGGTCGCGCCTGAGACGCGCCAGCTCCTCGGGATCGAGGCCGGCGGTCGAATGCTCGCGGACACGCACCGTTCCCTCGGTCGGCGTCAACATGCATCCGAGGATGGACAGCAGCGTGGTCTTGCCGCTCCCGGAAGGCCCCATCAGCAGCGTGAGCTCGCCGCCGTTGAGCGCCAGGCTCACGCCCTTGAGCGCCGCCACCTTGCCAGCCCCGCTGCCAAGCTCCTTCGTCAGGTTCACCGCCTGGAGCAATGGTTCGGTCATCGCGTGAACACCACGGCGGGTTCGATGCGGGTGACCTGAACGATCGCGGCGATCGAAGACCCGATGCACATCACGAGAGTCAGAACGAACAGCCCGGCCATCAGTTCGGGTGTGATGACGATCGGCAATGCCGTCCCCGCGGTCAGCCGCACCACAGCGTCGCCGGCCAGCGCGGCGAGCGTGAAGCCGATGACGGCGCTCAGCACCGCCTGCCAGAGGATCACTTTGTAGATATACTGCCGCGAGGAGCCGATCGCCCGCAGGGTGGCGAATTCGTTCAGGTGCTCCTTCGTGCTCGCATAAAGCGTCTGGGCGACCACGACGGTGCCGACGATCACGCCGAGCAGGGCGCCCGCAAACAGCGCGGCGCCGGCGCCGGTCCCGAACAGCCAGAATGTGCGGCTACGCTCGCGAAACTCGGCCGGGGTAAGGACCTCGATATCGGCGTTGTTCGACATCAATTGCCGGCGAACGGCGCCACGGTCGGCATCGGCGCCCAAGCGAACGATGATGTAGGTCGCCTTGCCGGACGGCACCCCCGTGTAGGCCCGCGCCCGCTCGACGTCCATGAAAACGAAAGGCGTGGTGGTGAACGAACGAATGCCGTTGGTGACGGCTGCCACCTGCACCGGTTGCTGCCGGATTTCGGCGGTGGCCCCGATCCCGGAGATGCCGAGGCGATCGAAATAGGTGCGGTCGACCGCCACCGCCCTGGCGCTCGCCAGCGCCTCGATCCGGCCTTCCACCAGGTCCCACGGCTGCAGCCCGCCGGCCCGCAGGTCCGAACCGATCACGAACACCGGCGTCATCGCCCCGCTCGGCATTCGCCAATCGGCAAATCCGATCACCACCGGAATGGCGTCCGCCACGCCGTTGATGGCAAGCGCGCGATAGCGCTCGCGCGTGTTCAGCAGGGAGGGATCCTCGAAGGCCTTGGTTCCGCGCGGCATCACCCAGAGATCGGCGGACGCATGGTCGATCATCGTCGTCACCATGCGCCCAAAGCCGAAATAGAGCCCCATCTGGATGGTGACCAGCACGATCGAAAACACGATCCCGATCACGGTGGCAACGAAACGCAGCCGGTCATGAAACAGGTTTCGAAAAGCGATGGTGAAAACCAATGGCATGCTAGCGGGGGCCGATTACTTTCTATCCCATGTCAGTCTGGTTTTCGATGATCGCAAAAGCCAGCCATTAATAGCGGGCGCCGTCCTGCGGATACGAGGTCAGCACTTCGCCCGCAATTCGCCGCCAACGTGACGATTTGGTGGCGCGCTGGCACGATCGTTCTGAATGCAGAACGCCAGCGGTTGCACCGCAACGTCGGCGACAAGGCGCTGAAATCCAGCCAGAGACCGTGGCGGACAATCCATCAGGTTCAGTCCGGCTTGCTGCCGCTCTCGTCCTTGATATCGGTTTCTTCCTTCACCAGCGTGAGCAGCTTCAGCGTCAGGAACGTGAACACCGCCACCGTGACCGCGACATCGTAGCTGCCGAGCCCGACCGAGACGCCGATCGCGCCGGTGGCCCACAGGCTTGCTGCCGTCGCCGTACCCTGCACGGTGGTGCCCTGCTTGAGGATCGCGCCGCCGCCGATGAAACCGATGCCCGTGATCAGACCTTCAACGACCTTTGCCAGGCCGTCAGGCGAATGCAGCAACAGGCTCTCGCTGGCCTGGATGAACCCGCAGCTTGCCATCGCAACCAGCGGGAAGGTTCGCAGGCCCGCGCTACGCGCCCGTTTCTCGCGATCCCAGCCGATCGGAACCGCGAGCGCAAACGCCGCGGCCAGCGCGATGATATGAGTGCCGATCTGAAATCTGTCCAAGCCCGTCCCCGCAAAAACAAACGCCGCTCACGCGTGATACGCGACATGCGCGTCACACGACAATGCGACGTTACGCTTCAGCAAGGAACCTGCCGGGCGCGCGGGTGTTATAGTCGGCGCCCGATCTATCCTGGTCAGGGCAGGAATTTCACGCCGTAGGTCCGGCCCCGGCGCCAGACCACTTCGCAGGACTGCTGCTTCGGATGTTGCGGCACCAGCGCCAGCACGAAGGTGTCCCTGACATCGATGGCGGCATCGGTCACGATCTTGGCGCCGTTCGGCGAGGCGTCGAGCACGAAGCATTCGATCTTCGTCACCCCATCGTCGACCGACATCCAGGTCGGCCGCTTTTGCAGATCGCGCCGCGGCTCGCGTGGCACCTTCGTCCTTTGTTCGTCAACGATCATCCTGACCATCCGTGGTTGGGCGCGATCGGCCATCCGATCGTCGAAGCACGCGGTCAGTTTGAGGATGACTTCGTAAGGTTCCCTTGAGAGGTTTCGTTAAAATTTATCGGTTTTCGGCCGGGGTCATCTCCGCACGCATGCCCGAGGGATGTTGCCAGTTTCCGGGTACCGTCGCCGGGCTAGCCATGGCTACTTCGGTACGATAGTGCGGGAGATGGTTTTCGAGCGAGTAGGCGACGCACAGCGCAAGGCTGGCCCAGACCGCGGCGCTGAAATACAACGACATCCACGGGATCTCGTCCTTCCACTCGGCGTGATCGTGCGTCACGACCCAGCGCGTGCACACGTCACGCAGACCCTCGCGTGGGCTCAGAAGGCCGGAGCCGTCGCCGACCTCGGTGCGCCAGCGGCTCAGATACATCGGGACATCGACGGTCATGAGAAAGGCCAGGTAGCCGACGATCCCGACAATCGAGACGACAAAGGCCACGCGGACCAGACCATCGAACTCCGGCAGCAACCGGCAAAGGCCGATCCCGATGATGAAGAAGGCAACGGCCCACAATGTATTCTCGATGGCGTTGTACAGATAGTGGGTGGTCAGCACCGCGTACCAGGAGAAGCATTCCGCGATCAGGATCAGCGGCACGATCACCCAGGCGGCAATCAGGACGGACTCTGCGCCGGTCATCGTGCCCAACTGGTGCAGCATGATTGCCCACTGCGCAACGAAGGCGATTTCGGCCACGGTTGCCACCGAGCGTCCGACGACAACACTCGACAGCCAGGTGTCGAACAGGCAGATGCGCTGAACGTCGGCGCGCGGCAGCAGCGACCTGAAGGCGCAGCCGAACACATAGGCCGCGCTGAGCAGGAGCATGGCGCCGAGCGACGTGCTGCCGGCACTTGCTGTCGCCTGTGCAGGGAGTTCGCGGTACAGCACGAACCATGCTGCAATGTTTGCACCGCTGACCACGGTGAGGAAAACCCACCACCGCCCCACGGGATTCGACCAGGCCAGCGAACCTGACCGCACCTGCATTTCCAAACTCATTCACCGCTCCGCATTTCATCAGAATGTCATGTTTCTGAAGAAATACTGTCACGAATCGTGAGCGGTCTCGACAAGAGTTATATGAAAGATTTATGACAAGAGGCGCGGTGAGATCGGCATATGTCGCGGCGCCGGTCGCTCTCGCAAATCAGAATTTACCGATTCCTTTTCGTCATGCCCGCTCGTGCCGGGCATCCACGTCTTCGCCTTCCATGGGCAGCAAAGACGTGGATTGCCGGGTCGAGCCTGGACAAGCTCGGCCATGACGAGTTCGTTGTACTTTATGCCCGCTAGAAATTCACCCGGTTCGAGATCGCGCCGTCGACGACGAGATTGGATCCCGTGGTGAACGACGAAACCGGGCTCGCGAGGAACACCGCTGCGCTGGCGATCTCCTGCGGTGTCGCCATGCGACCGGTCGGGTTGCGGGCCATCGCATCCTCGAAGCGTTTGGGCATGTTCTGCTCGACCATGTTCCAGATGCCGCCCTTGAAATAGACCGTGCCCGGCGACACCACGTTGACGCGGATCTTCTTGCCCGCGTATTGCCGCGCAAGGCCCTTGGCCATGTGGATCAGCGCCGCCTTGATCGGTCCGTACGAGCTGGCCGTGTCCGCCTGCGCCGCGGATATCGATGAAATGATGACGCAGGCGGCGTCGCCGGTTTTTTCGCCGCTCGCTTCGAGAAACGGCCGCGCGGCTTCGAACGCGTTGACGGCGCCGAGCACGTCGAGCCGGAAATTCTGCTCCCACGATGCGGCGTCGCCGCCCTGCGCCATGGCGCCCGCATTGGAGAACAGCATGTCGATGCTGCCCAACTCCTTGGCCACATCAGATATCCACGATTTTAGCGCGGCAGCATCCGTGATGTCGACGGGAGCGCCGGTCGCCTTCACGCCCATCGCCTTCAGTTCGGCAACGGTGGCGCTGACCTGATCCGCGTTGCGCGCGCAGACCGCGACGCCGGCGCCTTCGCCGGCCAGCGTGCCGGCAATCGCCCGTCCGATGCCGCGCGTGCCGCCGAGCACCACGGCGTTTCGTCCCTTCAAGCCCAGATCCATTCTGTTCTTCCTTTGCTAGGTCCCCGCGCATTGTAGCGGCCAGCTTGACGCGCAGGAAAGATCAAATCGCTGCGAGGCCACGGTCCATCGTTCGTGCGACGTGAAGGCTCAATTGTGCCGCGCCGACCACCCGGGCAGCCTCATCTGCAATCGTCATCCCCGCGCAGGCGGGGATCTAGTACGCTGCGGCCTCTCGATTCCATCGCCGCTGTCTCTGGAATAATCGATCCCCGCCTGCGCGGGGATGACGATCTCTTACTCCGGCGCCGCGCCGACCGGCGGCCC
>PNLC01000341.1 GCA_013822885.1 Bradyrhizobium sp. | reverse complement strand
TTGCATCGAGCGCGGGATGGATATTCTGGCGCAGAAGCTCAAGATGGATCCGGCCGAACTGCGGCTGAAAAATTTCATTAAGGCGGAGCAGTTCCCGTATCACTCGGCGCTGGGCTGGGAATACGATTCCGGCGACTACCACACAGCCATGCGCAAGATGATGGAGACGGTCGACTATAGCGGACTGCGCAAGGAGCAGGCTGGCTTGCGCGAGGCGTTCAAGCGCGGCGAGACCCGCGAGATCATGGGGCTCGGCGTGTCGTTCTTCACCGAGATCGTCGGCGCCGGCCCGTCTAAGAACTGCGACATCCTCGGCATTGCGATGTTCGACTCCTGCGAAATCCGCATGCATCCGACGGGTGCGGGCATCGCCCGCGTCGGTTCCAAGAGCCAGGGCCAGGGCCACGAGACGACCTGGGCCCAGATCATCGCCACCGAGATCGGCATTCCCGCCGACGACATCATGGTCGAGGAGGGCAACACCGATACGGCGCCGTACGGGCTCGGCACCTACGGTTCGCGTTCGACGCCGGTGGCGGGCGCGGCGATTGCCATGGCGGCGCGCAAGATCAAAGCCAAGGCGCAGATGATCGCGGCCTACAAGCTCGAGGTCCACGAAGACGACCTCGAATGGGATATCGACGGTTTTCGCGTGAAAGGTTTGCCTGAGAAAACCATGTCGATGAAGGATATTTGCTGGGCGGCCTACAATTCGGTGCCGCCGGGCATGGAGCCGGGCCTGGAGGCGGTCAGCTATTACGATCCGCCCAACATGACGTATCCGTTCGGCGCCTATATCTGCGTGATGAACATCGACGTCGATACCGGAGTCTACAAGGTCAGGCGCTTCTATGCGCTCGACGATTGCGGCACCCGCATCAACCCGATGATCATCGAGGGGCAGGTGCATGGCGGATTGACCGAAGCCTTCGCCATCGCGATGGGTCAGGAGATCCGCTACGACGACGAGGGCAACGTCGTTACCGGCTCGTTCATGGATTTCTTCATGCCGACCGCCGTCGAGACGCCGCATTGGGAAACCGACTTCACCGTCACGCCATCGCCGCATCATCCGATCGGCGCCAAGGGTGTCGGCGAGAGCCCGAATGTCGGCGGCGTGCCGGCGTTCTCCAACGCCGTCAATGATGCGTTCTCGTTCCTTGGCTCCACCCACATCCAGATGCCGCATGATTACTGGCGCAACTGGAAGGCGGCCAAGGATCTGGGAGCGGTGGCGTAACGTCGTCATTGCGAGGAGCGAAGCGACGAAGCAATCCATAGCGCCGCAAGCGGATAGATGGATTGCTTCGCTTCGCTCGCAATGACGGGAGAGAAAACTAAATGAGAAATCGCGAAGAGATCGCGCAAGCTTTGGCCGCCTCGGGTTATATCGCCGACGGCGAACTCGCGACCGCGATCTCTCTGATGCAATTGCTGCGGCGCCCGCTTCTGCTCGAAGGCGAGGCGGGTGTCGGCAAGACCGAAGTCGCCAAGGCTTTAGCTTCCGTACACGCGACCGAACTGATCCGCCTGCAATGCTACGAGGGCCTCGACCAATCGGCCGCGCTGTACGAATGGAACTACCAGCGCCAGTTGCTGTCGATCCAGGCGCATCGCGGCGATAACCCCGATGATGTCGAACACCAGATATTTTCGGAAAAGTACCTGCTGGAGCGGCCGTTGCTGGCGGCGATCCGCCGCGACCAGCCGCCGGTGCTGCTGATCGACGAGATCGACCGCGCCGACGACGAGTTCGAGGCGTTTTTGCTCGAACTGCTGTCCGATTTCCAGGTCTCGATCCCTGAACTCGGTACGATCAAGGCGACCACGATCCCGCATGTGGTGCTGACCTCGAACGGCACTCGCGAACTCTCCGACGCGCTGCGCCGCCGCTGCCTCTATCACTACGTCGACTATCCCGATGCTGACCGCGAGGCGCGCATCATCATGGCACGAATCGATGGCGCCAGCGCGTCGCTGTCGTTGCAGATCGCGCGCATGGTCGAGGGCATCCGCAAGGAAGAGCTGCGCAAGGTGCCGGGTGTTGCCGAGACGCTGGACTGGGCGGCGGCCCTGGTCGGCCTCGACGTCCGCGATCTTCACGACGCGCCCGAAACGGTCCACGAAACCCTGATGTGCCTGCTCAAGACCCATGAGGACAAGTCGCGGGTCACGCGGGAAGTGAGTGAACGCCTGCTGGGGAAGGTCGCATGAGCTGTTGCGGCACCAATCCCGGTTACCAAGAACTCGACCAGGTATCGCGCCTGGTCGCGTCAAGGCTCGCCGCGTTTCTCAAGACGCTCCGCGACAGCGGATTCGCAGTCGGCCTTGCCGAGGGCCAGGACGCAGCCGAACTGATGACGGCTGGCTACGTGGCCAAGCCGGGCCTGTTGCGGTCGGCGTTCAAGCACCTGTTCTCGGCGCGGAAGTCCGACTGGGAAAAGTTCGACGGCATCTTTGACGCGTTCTGGCTCGGCAAGCGCGTGCGGTCACGATCGATGACGGCGGGCACGTCGAAGGCGGCGAACAATCCGTCGCTCAAGAATTTGACCGGCAGCCAGCGCTCCGGCGGCGATACCGCGATGGATCAGATGCCCTCCACCGGCGATGGCGATGCCGATAGAGTCGGTGAAGGCCGCTTGGAAGGGGCCTCGCGTGCCGACAATCTGGCCGAGGTTGATTTCCGCAAACTGGCCGATCCCGCGCAGATCGAGCAGGCGCATGACGCGGCCGCTTGTCTTGCACGCGCGATGCGCACGCGGCTGACGCGCCGCGATCGGGCGCGGCGGCGTGGCTATCGGCTCGATCTGCGAAGGACCATCCACGGCAATATCAGCCACGGCGGCGTCCCGATCGACCTCGTCAGGCGGCAGCGCAAGGAGAAGCCGTTGCGGCTCGTCATCCTGCTTGATGCCTCCGGCTCGATGAGCATGTACACCGGCGTGTTCCTGCGCTTCATCCACGGCATCCTGGACGAGTTTCGCGAGGCGGAAGCCTTTCTGTTCCACACCAGGCTAGCGCACGTCTCCGATGCGATGAAAGAGAAGGACGCCGCACGCGCGCTCGACCGGCTCTCGATCATGGCGCAGGGCGCAGGCGGCGGCACCCGGATCGGCGAGAGCCTGCAGACCTTCAACCGGTGGCACGCTGCGCGGGTGATCCATTCGCGCACCGTCGTGATGATCGTGTCCGACGGCTACGAGACCGGCGACGCCGCACTTCTCGGCCGAGAGATGGCCGCGCTCGGTCGCCGCTGCCGCCGCATCGTCTGGCTCAACCCGATGATGGCGTGGCCAGGCTATTCGCCGGAGGCGAGGGGCATCAAGGCGGCGCTGCCGCATGTCGATCTCTACGCGCCGGCCAATACGCTGAAGAGCCTGACCGCGCTCGAACCTTACCTCGCAAAGCTGTGATGGAGCGCCCGATGACCGCTCATGTCGAAGTAATGGACCTGGTGGCGCAGATGAAATCCGCCGAGGAGGCGTTCGTGCTGGCGACGGTGGTGCGCACTGTATCGGTGACCGCGGCGAAGGCAGGTGCCAAGGCGATCATCCGCCCTGACGGTACGATCGTCGCCGGCTGGATCGGCGGCGGGTGCGCGAGAGGCGCGGTGCTGAAGGCGGCGCGCGAGGCGCTGGCCGATGGCGAGCCGCGCATGGTGTCGGTGCAGCCGGAAGACATGCTCGCCGAACTCGGCGTCAAGCCGGGCGAGGATCGCGAAGGCATACGCTTCGCCAGCAACATGTGCCCGAGCCAGGGCACCATGGACATCTTCGTCGAGCCGGTGCTGCCGCATCCCTCGCTGCTGATCTTTGGCGCAAGCCCCGTCGCGATGTCGCTCGCCGCCCAAGCTCGCCAGCTCGGCTATCACGTCACGCTCGCCGCGCCCGCGGCCGATCGCGCCGGCGAGGCCAATGCGCATGTCCTCATCGATGGTTTTGAGTCGCGCCATCTCAACGATGCGCGCCGCTTCGTCGTGGTTTCGACCCAGGGCAAAGGCGATGAAGTCGCGCTCAAGAAAGCCATTGCCATCGAAGCCGAATACCACGCCTTCGTCGGCAGCCGCCGCAAAATGATTGCGCTGCGCGAAAAGCTCGTCGCCGGCGGCATTGCGCGCGAGGCGATCGATCGCGTCAAGGCCCCTGCGGGCCTGGATCTCGGCGCGATCACGCCGGAGGAGATCGCGATGTCGATTCTTGCCGAAATCACCGTCGACCGCCGCCGCGGCCAGCGCGCGGCCCATACCGTTGCAAGCAAGTAAGGACTTAATCATGCAGATGAACGACAGCCAGCGCATCCCGGCGCCGAAGGAAAAGGTCTGGGCGGCGCTCAACGATCCCGAGATATTGAAGCAGTCCATTCCCGGCTGTCAGTCGCTCGAAATGTCCTCACCCACCGAAATGACGGCGACCGTCGTGTTCAAGGTCGGTCCGGTAAAGGCTACCTTCAGCGGCAAGGTGACGCTATCCGATCTCGATCCGCCAAACGCCTATCGAATCTCGGGCGAGGGCTCCGGCGGCGTCGCCGGCTTTGCCAAGGGCGGCGCCGCGGTGCGCCTCGAAGCAGAAGGGCCCGACGTCACGGTGCTGCACTACGACGTCGACGCGCAGATCGGCGGCAAGCTGGCGCAACTCGGGTCTCGGCTGATCGATTCCACCGCGAAAAAACTGGCGGGCGAGTTCTTTGCTTCGTTTGGGCAAGTCGTTGGCGGGACTGCGGTGGCTCCAGCGGAAGCGGCGCCCAAGGGCTGGTTGGGTAAGCTGACCGGCGCGGCCTAGCGGGCAGCATTTCACCGTCATCGCGAGCGCAGCGAAGCAATCCCCACTTGCTTTGCTGCAACATGGATTGCTTCGCTGCGCTCGCAATGACGTTGATCGACGCGCAGCGCGTAGACCCGGATTGATCATGGCCTGTACCGGGCGCGACTGACGTGTCAGACTTCCCTCCAGGTCCAGCCAAGCCCGGCCAAACGGGCACGCTGAACAATGGAGGGAACGATGAGGCTCGCTGCGAACCTGTTCGCCGCATTGCTTGTGCTGCTGACCGCGCAGGCGGGATCGGCGCAATCCAATTATCCGAACCGGCCGGTGAAAATCCTCGTCGGCTTCACACCCGGCACGGCGCCTGACCTTGCGGCGCGCATTCTTGCCGATCGCTTTGCCGAAGTCTGGGGCGCGCCGTTCGTGGTCGAGAACCTTCCCGGCGCGGGCAGCAACATCGCCACCGAGCGCGTCGCCAAGGC
>PNLC01000340.1 GCA_013822885.1 Bradyrhizobium sp. | reverse complement strand
GTCGCGGCCTCCGGCGGCTACATGATCGCCTGCGCGGGCGACGAGATCTTCTGCGATCCGTCCTCGATCCTCGGCTCGATCGGCGTGGTCGGCGGCACTTTTGGTTTTCAGGAACTGATCAGGAAAATCGGCGTCGAACGGCGGCTGTATACGGCGGGCGAGCACAAGGCGATGCTTGATCCGTTCCTGCCGGAAAATCCGGATGACGTGGCGCGCCTGAAGGCGCTTCAGCGCGAGATCCACGCCATCTTCATCGCCCTGGTCAAGGACAGCCGCGGTGCGCGCCTCAAGGGCGCCGACGACGTCCTGTTCACCGGCGAGTATTGGGCCGGCGATACCTCGGTGTCGCTAGGCCTGGCGGATTCGATCGGCGACCTCCGCTCGACGCTGCGCGCGCGCTTCGGCGAGAAGGTGCTGACGCCTGTGATCGCGCCCGCCAGCGGCATGCTGGCAGGGCTGTTGGGCCGCAAGTCGCCGGGGGCGGGCTCGCTGTCGGCGCTGGACGGTATCGGGGGATTGCCGGATGAGGTGATTTCGGCGCTCGAAACCCGGGCGATCTGGGCCAGATTTGGGTTCTAGGGATCAACTTCAGTTCAACGCGCCGCGCCATTTAGTCCCAAAAGCGGAATTGCGGCGCAGCCCGGCTTGGGGGAGAATGCGCGTCATTGGGGGCTGACACGTGAACGACAAGGATCGACCGATGCCGCCGTTGATCGCATTCGCAGGCGCCCTAGGTGGGCTCGCCGTGGTCCGTTGGGCCTACAAGACTGCCGTCCGCATCAACCAGGAACTGGAAGAGGCGCGGATGGCCCGCGTCGCCGAGGCCGCCCCCGCGGGCGAGATTCCGACCTTACGGCGCGACCCCGTGACCGGGGCGTATCGGCCGGGCTAGGCTTCACCTCTCCCGCTTGCGGGGGAGGTCGTATCGCATCGATAGATGCGATACGGGTGGGGGAAACTCTCTCCGCACGAGCAGTCTGACTCGTGGATGCACCCCCACCCCAGCCCTCCCCCGCAAGCGGGAGAGGGGGCGCAAGCTCCGTTAATCCCCCGCCATCGCCTTGATTCCCCGCTTCCCCGCCGATACGGTCCCGCGCTCCTAAAACCCCCTCGCGAGACCGATTCTGCCGATGGACGCCTTGCCTGACCATATGCGCCCGGAACGCTCGTTCCAGGGCTTCATCCTCGCGCTGCAGCGGTTCTGGGCGGAACAGGGCTGTGTGATCCTGCAGCCCTACGACATGGAAATGGGCGCCGGCACCTTCCATCCCGCAACGACGCTCCGCGCGCTGGGGCCGAAGCGCTGGAATGCGGCCTATGTGCAGCCCTCGCGGCGGCCCAAGGACGGCCGCTACGGCGAAAATCCCAACCGGCTGCAGCACTATTACCAGTTTCAAGTGATCATGAAGCCGTCGCCGCCAAACCTTCAGGATCTCTATCTGAAATCGCTCGCCGCCATCGGCATCGATTCCAGCCTGCACGACATCCGCTTTGTCGAGGACGATTGGGAAAGCCCGACGCTAGGCGCGTGGGGGCTGGGCTGGGAATGCTGGTGCGACGGCATGGAAGTCAGCCAGTTCACTTACTTTCAGCAGGTTGCGGGCGTCGAATGTGCGCCCGTTGCCGGCGAGCTCACCTACGGGCTGGAGCGGCTTGCGATGTATGTGCAGGGCGTCGACCGCGTCTACGACCTCAACTTCAACGGCCGCGAGGGTGCGGACAAGGTCACCTATGGCGACGTCTTCCTGCAAGCCGAGCAGGAATACTCCCGGCACAATTTCGAGCATTCCGATTCCGAGATGCTGTTCAGGCAGTTCACGATGGCGGAAGAGGCCTGCCGGAAATATCTCGAAGCAGGTTGGAAGGACGGCAAGCGCGAAGCCCACCTGATGGCGCTGCCGGCCTATGACCAGTGCATCAAGGCGAGCCACGTCTTCAATTTGCTGGATGCCCGCGGCGTGATCTCGGTGACCGAAAGACAGAGCTACATCATGCGGGTGCGCGAACTGGCTAAAGCTTGCGGTGAAGCCTGGGTTCACACCGAAGCAGGCAGGGCGGTCTGATGCCTGATCTTCTGCTGGAACTGTTCTCCGAGGAAGTCCCCGCCCGCATGCAGGCAAAGGCGGCCGACGACCTGCGCCGCATGGTCACCGACAAGCTTGTCGCCGAAGGCCTGGTCTATGAGGGCGCCAAGGCGTTTGCGACGCCGCGCCGGCTGGCGCTGACCGTGCACGGCATTCCGGTCCGGCAGCCCGACCTGAAGACCGAACGCCGCGGACCGAAAATCGGCGCCCCCGATGCGGCGGTGCAGGGTTTTCTGAAAGCAACAGGCCTCAAATCGCTGGACGAGGCGACGATCCAGCGCGACCCGAAGGGCGATTTCTATGTCGCGCTGATCGAAAAGTCCGGCCGCGCCGCGATCGATGTGATTGCCGAAATTCTCCCCGTGATCATCAGAACCTTCCCGTGGCCGAAATCGATGCGCTGGGGTGAGCGCTCGGCCAAATCAGGTTCGCTCTCCTGGGTACGGCCGCTGCATTCGATCGTTGCGACCTTCGGCATCGAGACCGAAGAGCCTGATGTCGTGAAGTTCTCCGTCGACGGCATCGAGGCCGAACAAACCACGTTCGGCCACCGATTCATGGCGCCTGCTGCGATCTCGGTGCGCCGCTTCGAGGATTACGAAGCCAAATTGAAGGCGGCGAAAGTCGTGCTCGACCCGCAGGCGCGCAAGGACATCATCCTTGACGATGCCAAGGAACTGGCATTCGCGCAGGGCTTTGATCTGGTGGACGACCAGGTGCTGGCCGACGAAGTGGCGGGCCTCGTCGAGTGGCCGGTCGCGCTGATGGGATCGTTCGAAGCGGAATATCTGTCGATTCCGGACGAGGTGATCCGCGCCACCATCCGCAACAACCAGAAATGTTTTGTGGTCCGCGATCCCAAGACGGGGAAGCTCACCAACAAGTTCATCCTCACCGCCAATATCGAAGCGAGCGACGGCGGCAAGACCATCATCGGCGGTAACGAGCGCGTGATCCGCGCGCGGTTGTCCGACGCAAAGTTCTTCTACGAGACCGACCTGAAGACGAACCTCGAAGCGCGGTTGCCGAAATTCGAGCAGATCGTGTTTCACGAGAAACTCGGCACCCAGGCCGAGCGCATCAAGCGCATCGAGCGGCTGGCCGCGGAGATTGCGCCGTTGGTCGGTGCTGATGTCGAGAAGGCAAAGCGCGCGGCGCTTGTGGCGAAAGCAGATTTGCTGACCGAGGTCGTCGGCGAATTTCCTGAACTGCAGGGCTTGATGGGCAAGTACTACGCGCTGGCACAAGGCGAAGACGCCTCCGTCGCCGCCGCGAGCGAAGAACATTACAAGCCGCAGGGGCCTGCCGATCGTGTTCCGACCGATCCGGTGAGCGTGGCCGTCGCGCTGGCCGACAAGATCGACACGCTGGTCGGGTTCTGGGCGATCGATGAGAAGCCGACGGGAAGCAAGGACCCGTATGCGCTCAGGCGAGCGGCGTTGGGCGTCATCCGAATTATAATGGAGAACGGATTACGGCTTGAACTGTATGACCTATTCACGTTGGCTGATATTGAGATCTTGTTGGACATCAAGGGAGTTAAGCTCGATCGGCAACAAATATCTTTGGACGAACTTGAAAAGGAGGGCGCGCTATCCCACGAGAGCGCGGTTCGTATGCGTGCGAAGTTGATCGATAGGCTATTTTCCGACGAAGTTTCGAACAAGGAGCATGAGGAGGCTGTCGGTCGACTGTTCAATTTGCTCGATTTCCATGTTGATCGTTTGGAAACGCAATTCCGCAGCACAGTTCGCCCTGACTTGGTTCAAGCTGCGTTGGCGATCCAACTGGAGGATGATTTGGTTCGGATTTCGCGCCGCGTCGAAGCGCTCGGCAAATTCCTGGAGACCGATGACGGCAAGAACCTGCTTGCGGGAACCAAGCGGGCGTCCAATATTCTCTCGATCGAGGAGAAGAAGGACAAGCGGTCGTTCGACGGCGCGCCAGATGCCGGGCTCTACAACTTACCCGAGGAAAAGGCGCTGGCTGTGGCTATCGATCAGGTCAAGGGCGAGGCCGCCGCTGCCGTGGCCGAGGAAGACTTCGCCGGCGCCATGGGTGCGATGGCAAAGCTTCGCCCGGCGGTCGACTCGTTTTTCGACAAGGTCAAGGTCAATGACGATGAACCTGCCGTGCGCGAGAATCGACTAAAGCTGTTGAACGAAATCCGCGCGGCCACCCGCGCGGTGGCGGATTTTTCCAGGATCGAAGGCTAGACCATGGACCCACAAACGCTCGCCGCTTACGACTTGAATGCGGCGGCGTTCGCGGAAGACTGGCACGGTCAGCCCGCACCGGTTGATCTTCAGGAAGTCGTCGAGCGGTTTTTTATCCGGGGCGGGACCTCGGCCGATGTCGGTTGCGGCAGCGGCCGCGAGGTCGCTTGGCTCAATGCGAACGGTTTCCCCGCCGCAGGCTTCGATCCCTGCGAAGCCCTGCTGGACGAAGCGCGCCGGCGGCATCCCGGTCTCAAGTTTGCGAAAGCGGAACTGCCCGAACTGCGCGGCGTCGGCACGTTCGACAACGTGCTGTGCGAGACCGTGATCATGCACATCGAGCGCAAGCAGATTGCGCCGTCGGTTCGCCGCCTGCTGGACATCGTGAAGCCGAGCGGCACTCTGTATCTGAGCTGGCGCGTCACCGAGAACGCCGATCAGCGCGACACACAGGGAAGACTATACGCGGCGTTCGATGCCGCGCTCGTGCTGACGGAATTGAAGACCGCGACGGTTTTGCTCGACGAAGAAGCCGTCAGCACCTCGTCGGGCAAGAAGATTCACCGCCTGGTGGTCAAGAAGGCCGGGCTGGAAATCCGGGAATAGCGATATCGTGCCCCGGACGCAGCGCAGCACGCAGTGATGCGCTGCTGAGCCGGGGCCTATGTGCGTCTCATCTTTCCCAGAGCGATCAGGTCCCGGCTCTGCGGAGCAGCGCTACGCGCCGCACCGCGTCCGGGACACGAGGCCTTTGCGCACAAATGAAAACCCCGCCCGGAGGGGACGCCGGGCGGGGCTTCATGTCCGGTCGTATCTCGCGCACATCCGCTTGCGCGGCGCCCGGACCAACCGTTCAGGTGAATCGGGTCTAGTCGACCACCTGAACGATGCGACGTGAGCGCGGCTCGACCAGTATCGTCTGGCCGTTCACCACGGTGTAGCGATAGGGCGTTGCGCCGAACGTC
>PNLC01000339.1 GCA_013822885.1 Bradyrhizobium sp. | reverse complement strand
ATGTGACGCGGCGGCTGGCCGCAGAGCCGCCGAACGCACCGCTCCTGATCCTCGACTTCCGGCGCGTGCCGGACCTGACGGCGGCAGGGGCACAACTCCTCGGGGAAAACCTCGCGATGCTCGGCAATGCCGGCGTCACGGCGATATTGACCGGCGTGGAGGCAACGTCGCCGGTGTGGACGTCGGTTCGGGCGCGGACTGTCGAGCCGCAAAGGCTGCGGCGCTTCGCGCTGCTCGATGAAGCCATCGAATGGGCGGAGGACCAGCTGATCTATCGCTATGGCGGCTTCACCTCGTCCAAGGAAACCAGCCACCTCGGCGAACAGGCATTGCTGGCCGACCTAGCCCTGGAGGAAATCGCAGCGCTGGCAGAGCTATCGACCGCGCGCCGCTACCAGGCCGGCCAGCGCATCGTCTGCGCCGGCGAGCCCGCCAACTCGCTGTTCTTCCTGCAGAGCGGAATGGTCAGCGTGAAGCTGCCGAGCGGCGTGCGGCTGGCCTCGCTTGGACCCGGCATGGAATTCGGCGAGATGGCCATCATCGAGCAGTACCGTAGCGCCGACGTATGGGCCGATACGCCGGTGACGTGCCTCGAACTGCCGCTCGACAGTTTTGACGATTATCGCCGGCTGCACCCGCAGACCGCGATGAAGATCATGCGGAATTTGTCGGGCCTGCTGGCGCGGCGCCTGATCCTCGCCAACGCCAAGGTCGACCTGCTCAGCGCGTATTGAGTGCCGCGGACCATTTGGCACGTAGCCAAATCCGGATTGATGCGACCAGGCTTCGAGATCATTCCTCCGCCGTCCCGGAGAAGCGGTGAGCACGTTCGAGCAGCACCTCGACAACTGTATCCGATGGATTGCGAGCCAGGGCTCGCTCCAGATAACGGATGGCGCCTGAGAAGTCCCGGGCCTCGTAAAGCGCCTCGCCCTTTTCGAAGTCCGCAAGTGCGCGCTGTTTCGCCTGTCGGGCGGGCAGGTCGCAGGCGTCCAGCACCTCGTAGAGCACGACAGGCTGCGATTTTCCCTGAACGAGAACCTGGTCGATTCGGCGAACCGAAATGTCTGCGGGATTGTTCAGAGCGAGGAAGGTCGCTTCGGTGATGATCAGCGGAACGCGGTAGGTCTTCGTGAGGCCCTCGACGCGAGAGGCGAGGTTTACCGCGTCCGAGATGACGGTGGTATCCATCCGGTCGCGCGCACCCACCGTTCCGAGCATCAGGCTCCCGGTATGCAGCCCGATGCCGATCTTGACCGGCGGCTCCCTTCTATCGACCCGCTGTGCATTCCAGGCCTCCAGCCGCCGGATCATGTCCAACGCTCCCTGTACGGCATCGTCGGCCCGGTGAGGAAACAGCGCCATGACGGCGTCCCCGACAAATTTGTCGATGACCCCGCCATGGCCCGAGATGGCAGGCTCCATCGCGCCGAGATACTGGTTCACGAATCCGAACGTCTCCGCGGGACTCATGCCTTCCGACATCTGGGTGAAGTTGCGGATGTCCGAAAAAAGCACCGTCATCTCGCGCTGCACCTGGTCGCCAAGCGCAACATCGACGATGCGCTCCTTGCCCAGTTGCTCCAGAAACTGCCGGGGTACGAACCTCGAATAGCTGTCGCTGATCTTGGCGAGTTCGAGATGGACACTGACGCGGGCCAGCAGTTCGTCGCTGGCAAAGGGCTTGGTCAGATAATCATTTGCTCCCACGCCGAACCCCATGACGAGGTCCGAAACGCGGTTCTTGGCCGTCAGCAGGATCACCGGCAGTTCCGCGGGCGAGTAATGTTCACGAATGCGCTGGCAGACATCGAAGCCCGATAGCTTCGGCATCATCACGTCGAGCAGGACGATGTCGCACGGTCTTTCCCCAGCCAGAAGATCAAGCGCCTCTTGCCCGTCCGCGGCCGTGACGACCTCATACTTTGCCAGCGTCAGGAAATTCACCAGAGCCTGAACATTGACCGGCTCGTCGTCCACCACCAGAACCCGCAGACCGGCGCCGGCAGATGATCGTGGGCCGGCTCCCGCCGCCGTCCGATTCAGGTCAACATCCGGAAGGATCCTGCTGACAGCTTCGTCCGGCCGGCTTTCGAGCGTGAGCATCTCTCGCGTGGTCAGGCTTAGCGGAAGCGAAAGGGTAAAATGCGATCCGGCACCGACGGCCGATGTCACGCTTATGCTTCCGCCGTGAAGCTCAGCTAGCTGTCTGCTGATGGCCAGCCCAAGACCGGTGCCGCCCTGTTCGCGCGCGGCGGATCCATCGCCCTGCGAAAACGATTCGAATATCGTCTCGAGCCGTTCGGGGCTGATGCCGGCTCCGGTGTCGCTCACCGTCAAATCCAGCCATTCGTCCCGCACCTTTGCCGAGACCTCAACGGCGCCGGCCTGCGTGAATTTGACCGCGTTACCGACCAGGTTGAACAGGATCTGCTGTACGCGGTCTTCGTCGACTTCGACCAGGGGAACCTGAGCATCGATCCGGTTGAACAGGCGCAGCGCGCGTTTGCCCACGAGGGTGCGGGAAATCGCCAGGACAAGCTCCGTGAGGGCATGAACATCGGTAGGCCGACGGCGCAGCTCGACCGTCTCGTGACGCAGCTTCGAGAAATCCAGGATGTCATTGACGAGGTTGGCTAGACGCCGGCCGCTGGCAACGACCATACCGAGATTGCGTTGCTGCTCTTCGTTCAGCGGGCCGGTTGCCCCGTCCAGCATCGATTGGCCAATCCCGATGATGCCGTTGAGGGGCGTCCGCAGTTCATGCGACGTATTGGCAAGAAATTCGTCCTTCATGGCGTCGGCCCTGAGCAGGGCCTGTTCTGCATTTTTTCGAACGGTGATGTCCCGGATGATGCCGGTGAAACGAAGCTGGTCACCGAATCGCACCTCGCTCACCGCGAGCTCTGCCGGAAACGTCGACCCGTCACGTCGCAGTCCTTCCACCTCTCGGCCGATGCCCACAATGCGTGCTTCGCCGGTTCTGAGATAGCGCTCGATATAGCCGTCATGCGCCTTGGCATGCTCCGCCGGCATCAGCATCGATATGTTCCGGCCAATCAGTTCCGCCGGATCGTAGCCGAACAGGCGGCCTGCGGACGGGTTGGCGCTCTCGATGATGCCACGCTGATCGATCGTCAGGATGCCGTCCACGGCCGTATTCAGAACGGCCTGGATCCGCGCCTGGCTCTCGCGCAGGGCCTGCTCGGCCTGTTTGCGTGCACTGATGTCCCGGATGATACCGGTAAAATACCGCGCGCCGTCTCCGGGCACCTCGCTGACGGCCAACTCGATCGGGAAGATGGAGCCGTCGCTCCGCACAGCTTCGAGCTCGCGCCCGATCCCGATAACCCGTGCCTCGCCCGTCCGCATGTAGCGTGCGATATATTCGTCGTGTTGTTGGCCATGGCTGGCCGGCATGAGAATCGAGACGTTGCGGCCAAGCAGCTCGGCTGCAGACGCGAATCCGAAAAGCTTGCCAACCGCCGGGTTGGCGCTCTGTATGATGCCGTGCTTGTCGATCGTGATGATAGCGTCAACCGCCGTGTCGAGGATTGCCTGAAGGCGGTACTGGCTCTCGTCGGCCTCGCTCATGCGCACTCGCTCACAAAGGGAACGCTCACTGCGTCGGGGTGCCGCGATGGCTTTCGCCCCAGCCTAAGTGTTTGGCTTTTTAGGCTTCGTGTAGAACGAATACGCTTGATCCAGATCAAGATGATCGACCGGCAAGATGTGTTCCTCCCGCCTGCGCAGATGTTGCCGGGATACCCACCGGTGATCAGAACCTGCGCTGTCCAGTCGATGATCAATCAATCGAACAGGCGGCGAATTGCCTCGACTGCAGTGGGACGGGTTGCCAGATGGTGGCGACTTCGATCGTGTCGATGGTGATGGTTGGACGGGTAGGTCCGCATACCCGGTAGGTCCGTCGCACCGGCCGTCCGGTTCCGATCAGCCACGCCCGCGATAGGGCGCAACGCCCTGGTCGGGGATCCACATGCCCTTCGGCAACCGGCCGGTCTGCCAGAACACGTCGATCGGGATGCCGCCACGCGGATACCAGTAACCGCCGATGCGTAAGAATTTCGGCTTGACCTCGGTTGCGATCCGCTTGCCGATCATGACCGTGCAGTCTTCGTGGAAAGCGCCGTGATTGCGGAAGCTCGCGACGTAGAGTTTCAGCGATTTCGATTCCAGGAGCCACTGGCCCGGCACGTAGTCGATCACCAGATGCGCGAAATCCGGCTGGCCCGTTACCGGGCAAAGCGAGGTGAATTCCGGCGCGGTGAAGCGCACCACGTAATCGGTGCCGGCTTGCGGATTGGGAACGCGATCGAGTTTTGCCTTCTCGGGAGCATCCGGCCATTCCACGGCGCGACCGAGTTGCAGAGATTTTTTGGCCATCATGATTGTCCTTTGCGACGGCTGACATGAACGTAAGCGGCATGACCGTCAACTGGGGGCCAATCCGGCGAGTCCAGTTCCGGGAAACTTGCGGTGATTCATCGCGTTACCCCCGCTTGTGAACGTGAAGTCTTTGATGCCGGGACCAACTTTTGGGCAGTTAACCCTGCCCCTGAGGAGCCGTTCGGAACAGGCCGGCGCGTAAGCGTTCACATTTGCCTGCGCGCCGTGTAAGACGCCCCCAAACCTGACCGAACCCTTCCAGGAAAGTGCAAGAGAAAGTAGAAGACATGACCGCCATCGTCGACATCATTGGCCGTGAAATCCTCGATAGCCGTGGCAATCCCACGGTCGAAGTTGATGTGGTGCTGGAAGATGGCTCGGTCGGCCGCGCGGCCGTGCCCTCGGGGGCCTCCACCGGCGCGCATGAGGCGGTCGAGCTCCGGGACGGCGACAAGCAGCGCTATCTCGGCAAGGGCGTGGAGAAGGCGGTCGAGGCCGTCAACGGCGAGATCTACGAGGCGCTGAGCGACCAGGCCGTCGAGGAGCAGGTCCAGATCGATCAGATCATGATCGAGCTCGACGGCACGCCGAACAAGAGCCGGCTCGGCGCCAACGCCATTCTCGGCGTTTCGCTCGCCTGCGCCAAGGCGGCGGCCGAATCCTTTGACATGCCGCTCTATCGCTATGTCGGCGGCACCTCGGCGCGGACGCTGCCGGTGCCGATGATGAACATCATCAACGGCGGCGTGCATGCCGACAACCCGATCGACTTCCAGGAATTCATGATCCTGCCGGTGGGCGCTGCGAGCTTCGCTGAAGCGCTGCGTTGCGGCTCGGAAATCTTCCACACGCTGCGCA
>PNLC01000338.1 GCA_013822885.1 Bradyrhizobium sp. | reverse complement strand
TGGCTTCGCCGCGAAAGAACTCGCGACCCGGATCGAGGACGCCAAGCCGAAACTGATCTTCTCGGCAAGCTGCGGCATCGAGCCCGGCCGCATCGTGCAGTACAAGCCGCTGCTCGACGAGGCGATCAGGCTTTCGAGCGTCAAGCCGCAGGCGTGCATCATCCTGCAGCGGCCGCAGCAGGTTTGCGAACTCACGGCCGGCCAGGATCACGACTGGGCAACGCTCCGCCGTGCCGCGTTCGATGCCGGCAAGGCTGCGCCGTGTACGCCGGTGCTGGCGACCGATCCGCTCTATATTCTCTACACCTCAGGCACCACGGGAATTCCCAAGGGCGTCGTGCGCGACAATGGCGGGCATCTGGTCGCGCTGAAATGGTCGATGTTCAATCTCTACGGCGTCAAGCCCGGCGAGGTCTGGTGGTGCGGCTCCGATATCGGCTGGGTCGTCGGGCACAGCTACATCGTCTACGGGCCGCTGATCCATGGCGCGACCTCGATCATGTACGAGGGCAAACCGGTCGGCACGCCCGATGCCGGCGCGTTCTGGCGCGTGATCGCCGAACACAAGGCCGTTGCGCTGTTCACCGCACCGACCGCATTCCGCGCCATCCGCAAGGAGGATCCGGAAGGCGCGCTCATTCGCAAGTACGACCTGTCGACATTCCGCATGCTGTTTCTGGCCGGCGAACGCGCCGACCCGCCGACGGTGGAATGGGCGGAAGCGCAGTTGAAGGTGCCTGTGATCGATCACTGGTGGCAGACCGAAACCGGCTGGTGCATCGCCGGCAATCCGGTGGGCTTGGGCATGCTACCGGTCAAGCACGGTTCGCCGACCGTGCCGATGCCGGGCTATCAGGTCGACGTGGTCGACGAGGCCGCCAGGCCGGTGTCAGCAGGCACCATGGGCTCGATCGTGATCAAGCTGCCGATGCCGCCGGCGTGCCTGCCGACGCTGTGGGAGCAGGACGCGAGGTTCAAGGAAGCCTACCTCACCGAGTTCCCCGGCTACTACAAGACCTCCGACGCCGGCTACAAGGATGAGGACGGCTATGTCTGGGTGATGGGCCGCACCGACGACATCATCAACGTCGCCGGCCACCGGCTCTCCACCGGCGGCATGGAGGAAATTCTCGCCTCCCATCCCGACGTTGCCGAATGCGCGGTGCTCGGCATCAAGGATACGATCAAGGGCGAGGTGCCCTGCGGCTTCCTGGTGCTGAAGGCCGGCGTGACGCGCCCGCCGATCGAGATCGAAAAGGAGATCGTGGCGCTGGTGCGCGACAAGCTCGGCCCCGTCGCAGCCTTCAAGCTCGCGATCACCGTCGGCCGGCTGCCGAAGACCCGCTCGGGCAAGATCCTGCGCGGCACCATCAAGAAGATCGCCGATGGCGAAAGCTGGACCATGCCGGCCACCATCGAGGACCCCAAGGTGCTCGACGAGATCGGCGACGCGCTGAAGGGCAGGGTGTAGGGTTCCACTTGTCATGCCCGGGCTTGACCCGGGCATCCATCATCGTCAAAGCAGACTGCCATCTTTTCGATGGATTGCCGGGTCATCCCCGATCAAGTCGGGGACAGGCCCCCGGCGATGACGAGATGGAACGACGGGAGCGCAGAATGCAGGCCGGACTCGCAAGACACTTCATCGTTCTCCTGCTCGCAGCGCCCTTGCTTGCCGGCTGCCTCGAGCGCGGCCAGCCCACCATGGTCGATACCAGCGCCGACGACGACGCGTTCTGCCGCGCCAACAATGTCGCGGTCGGCTCAAACGATTACGTCATCTGCCGCAAGAACCGCGACGTGCAGCGCGGCAACGCCAATGCCCGCACCGACCGCGCGCAACGCAATATGGCCGAGCAGATGCTGAACAATCCGACGCGGCCGTGACGGGAGGCCATCATGAACGAAGACGTCTTCAACACCAGCCTGCGCAGGTTTCTCAAGAAGGTCGGCATCACCTCGCAGCGCGAGATCGAAAAAGCCGTGCGCGACGCCGTGGAGAGCGGCAAGCTCAAGGGCAACGAGAAGCTGCCGGCGAAGATGGTGCTGACGGTAGGCAGCGTCACGCTATCGCATGAGATCACCGACGAGATTGAGCTGGGGTAGCACGCACAACTGTCATCGCCCGCCAACGGGTCGCGCGAACGCGCGCCCGATGACACCTCCGGCGGGCGATCCAGTATTCCAGAGACGTCAGCGATGGGGCCGAGAAGCCGCGGCATACTGGATGCCCCGCTTTCGCGGAGCATGACATTGATTTGGAGCCGCGCTGTCATGGGCTCAAACAAAAACGCGGCAGGTTGCCCCGCCGCGTTGATACTGGCCGAAGCCCGCGAGAATCCTATTCCTCGTCGTCCTGCCGCTTGCCGCCGATGGTCTTGAGCTTGGCGAACACGGCGTCGACGTTGAGGTCGTCGCGCTGCTTTTCGGTCGGCTCGAATTCCGGCTCTTTCTTTGTGGTCTCCGACGCCGGCAGCAGCGTCGCGCCGCCGTAGGCGGCGGGCACCGGCTTTTCCTTGGCGGCGCGCTGCACCTCGAAATCGAGTTCGATCTGCGAGCACAGGCCGAGCGTCACCGGGTCCATCGGCGTCAGCGTCGAGGCATTCCAGTGGGTGCGGTCGCGGACGGACGCAATGGTCGTCTTGGTGGTGCCGACCAGGCGCATGATCTGCGCGTCCTTCAGTTCGGGATGGTTGCGGACCAGCCACAGGATCGCGCTCGGGCGCTCATGGCGGCGCGAGACAGGGGTGTAGCGCGGGCCCTTCTTCTTGGCGGCCGGGGGCAGGGTGACCTTGCTCTCGCCGAGCTTGAGCCGGTAGTTCGGGTCCTTTTCGCCCCTTTCGATCTCGTCGCGGGACAACTGGCCGGTCGAAATCGGATCCATGCCCTTGATGCCCTGGGCGGCGTCGCCGTCGGCGATGGCGCGGACCTCGAGCGGGTGCATCTTGGTGAAATCGGCCACCTGGTCGAAGGTCAGCGCAGTATTGTCAACCAGCCACACGGCAGTCGCTTTTGGCATCAGCGGTGCATTGCTCATGGCAAATCTCCTTTGTGCCTCGCCCACCTCTTTTGGAGGCGAAGTCAGTGGTCATCAGGGATGACGGGAATTAGGGCGCTATATACGCCTTCATAGGGGATTGGCGCAATGGTCTGCTAATGTGCCTTGACAGAGCCCGAAAGCAGTCCCAAGTCCTTATACGAATTGGCCGTTCCATGCCCGCCGGCGAGAGGTGATTCGGCCTCCGAGAGAGCCCCATGCCTTCTTTTTCAACGTCAGCCAAACCAGACCTGAGAATCGTGCTTTGTTCTCCCCGGGGCTTTTGCGCCGGGGTAGTCCGGGCCATCGATACCGTCGAACGGGCGCTCGCGATCTATGGCGCCCCGGTCTATGTCCGTCACGAGATCGTGCACAACCGCTATGTGGTCGACAGCCTGAAGACCAAAGGCGCGATTTTCGTCGAGGAACTCGCTGAAATCCCTGACAATACCAGCGCACCGGTGGTGTTTTCGGCCCACGGGGTTCCGAAGTCGGTTCCCGCCGACGCCCGGGCCCGCAATTTCTTCTCGTTGGACGCGACCTGCCCGCTGGTCACGAAAGTGCACCGCGAGGCCGCCATCCATTTCAAGCGCGGCCGCGAAATCCTCCTGATCGGGCATTCGCATCATCCGGAAGTGGTCGGCACGGTCGGCCAGTTGCCGCCGGGCGCAGTGACGCTGATCGAAACCGCGGAAGATGCCAAGACGTTCACCCCGAAGGATCCCGACAACCTCGCCTTCGTGACGCAGACGACGCTGTCGATCGACGACACCGCGGAGATCGTTGCGCTGCTCAAGGAGCGTTTCCCGAACGTCAACGGACCGCACAAGGAAGACATCTGCTACGCCACGACCAATCGCCAACTTGCCGTAAAGAAGGTGGCGCCGGTGGTCGATGCGCTGATCGTGGTCGGCGCGCCAAACTCGTCGAACTCGCAGCGCTTACGCGAAGTCGCCGAGCGCGAGGGCTGCCCCGTCTCGGTGCTGGCGCAGCGCGCGTCAGATCTCGACTGGTCGCGCTTCGAAGGCATCAAGAGCCTCGGCATCACTGCCGGTGCGTCCGCGCCGGAAGTGATCGTCGAGGAAATCATGGGCGCTTTCGCCGAACGTTATCAGTTGCATGTGGAGACGGTCTCGGCCGCGGAAGAGAACGAGTTCTTCCCGCTGCCGCGCTCGCTGCGACCCGACGCCGCCTAAGGGTTCACCATGGCGGTTTACACCGACGTCGCCGCCGAAGACCTCGCGGAGTTTCTTAAAGGCTACGACATCGGCGAACTGCTCTCCTACAAGGGCATCGCCGAGGGCGTCGAGAATTCCAATTTCCTGCTGCATACGAGCCAGGGCGCCTACATCCTCACGCTTTACGAGAAGCGCGTGGCGGTCGACGACCTGCCGTACTTCCTGTCGCTGATGGCGCATCTGGCCGAGCGCGGCGTGCGTTGCCCGCAGCCGGCCCGGAACCGCAAGGGCGAGGTCTATAGCCGGCTCGCCGATCGTCCGGCGGCGATCATCAATTTCCTAGAAGGCGTGTGGCCGCGGCGGCCCAACGTCGCAAATTGCACCGGCGTCGGCGAGGCGCTCGCCAGGATGCATCTGGCGGGCCGCGACTTCCCGATGTTCCGCAAGAACCCGTTGTCGGTCGAGGGCTGGCGGCCGCTGTTCGATCTTGCGGCGCCGCGCGCCGACAGCGTCGGGCCGGGCCTGCGCGATTTCATTTCGCGCGAGCTCGATCACCTCGAAGCCTGCTGGCCGACAGATCTGCCGCTCGGCGTCATCCATGCCGACCTGTTTCCCGACAACGTCTTCTTCCTCGGCGAAAAACTGTCGGGGCTGATCGACTTCCCGTTTTCCTGCAACGACATCCTGGCCTACGACGTCGCGATCTGCCTGAACGCATGGTGCTTCGAGCCGGATCATTCGTTCAACGTCACCAAGGCGCGGGCGCTGCTCAACGCCTACGGCCGCGAGCGCCAGTTGTCCGAGGCCGAGCAGGAGGCCTTGCCGTTGCTGGCGCGCGGCTCGGCGCTGCGCTTCCTGCTGACGCGGCTGGTCGATTTTCTCAACGTGCCGGCAGGCGCGCTGGTGAAGCCGAAAGACCCGCTGGAATATGTCCGCAAGCTGCGTTTCCACCAGAATGTCGAGAGCGTGCGCGACTACGGCCTGGCGCAGCCCGGATTTGTAGCTTGAGCGAATTGCCTCACGTGACGGTTTTTACCGATGGCGCCTGCTCGGGAAATCCGGGG
>PNLC01000337.1 GCA_013822885.1 Bradyrhizobium sp. | reverse complement strand
CGCGACCACGTCGCGGCAATGGCTGAAGGCGAGCAGGGGGAATTCTATTCCCAGCATGTCGCAGATTGGCGATTTCATGGCTGACGCTCCCTGTGGCGGCCGTTCGCCGGCCGCTCATTGCTGGTTTGGATGTTGACCGAACGCTAACCTATCGGAGGCTGTGAAGCCAAGTGTATTGGCGAAACCCTCATCGCCAGGAGCACACATTCCACCTCGCAAAATATGCAATGGCACGCGGCGGATTTGCGTCTTGCGCTTTGGCGCTGCGAAAGGAATGCTGTCGGACAAATCAAGAGAATATTCAAGGGAGTCTTCATGTCCGTCACACCATCTGCCGCCGCCAACCCGACCGAGACCTACGACGTCGTCGTGGTCGGTGCGGGCTTTGCCGGCATGTACATGCTGCACCGGTTGCGTGGGCAGGGCATGACGGCGCGGGTCTATGAGCAGGGCTCCGGCGTCGGCGGCACCTGGTACTGGAACCGCTATCCCGGCGCGCGCTGTGACGTCGAGAGCATGCAGTATTCCTATTCGTTCTCGGAAGAACTGCAGCAGGAGTGGGACTGGAGCGAGCGCTACGCGCCGCAGCCCGAGATTCTGAAATACGCCAACCACGTCGCCGACCGCTTCAACCTGCGTTCCGACATCCAGTTCAACACCCGCGTCGAGCGCGCGGCCTTCGACGAGACGACTTCGTTGTGGTCGGTCACGACCTCCGACGGCAAGACGGTGACGGCAAAGTTCGTCGTGCTTGCCACCGGCTGCCTGTCGAATGCGCGGATGCCCGACATCAAGGGCCTCGATCAATTCAAGGGCAAGGTCTATCACACCGGCCACTGGCCGCATGAGGAGGTCGATTTCACCGGCCGGCGTGTCGGCGTCATCGGTACAGGTTCGTCGGCGATCCAGTCGGTGCCTGTCATTGCCGAGCAGGCGAGCCACCTGACGGTGTTCCAGCGCACCGCGAATTTCTCCATCCCCGCCCGCAATGCCGCGCTCAGCGCGGAGGAGCGGCAGAAATTCCGCGACCATTATCCCGAGATCAGGCGCTTCGCGCGAGAGATGGCGAAGAACGGCATCTATACCGAGTTGCCGGACCGCGGCGCGCTCGACGACGGCGACAACGAGCGCCGCTCGAAATTCCAGGCGCGGTGGGACCGCGGCGGGCTCACCTTCATGTCGGTCTACAACAACCTCGCGCTGGATCAGGCGGCCAACGACACCGCGGCCAACTTCGTCCGCGAGAAGATCGCCGAGATCGTGAAGGACCGCGAAACCGCAAAGCTGCTGCAGCCGAACAATCATCCGATCGGCTCCAAGCGCATCTGCATCGATACGGATTATTTTGCGACGTTCAACCGCCCCAACGTGACGCTGGTGGACATCAAGGCCAGCCCGATCGAGGAGATCACCGAAAGCGCGGTGCGCGTCGGCGGCAAGGATTACGAGGTGGATGCACTGGTGCTGGCTACGGGTTTTGACGCGATGACGGGATCGGTGGCGAAAATCGACGTTCGCGGGCGGGGCGGGGAGACGCTGAATCAGAAATGGACCGCGGGACCGCGGACGTATCTCGGCTTGATGAGCGCAGGCTTTCCCAATCTCTTCGTCATCACCGGCCCCGGCAGCCCGTCGGTGCTGTCGAACATGATCGTTTCGATCGAGCAGCACGTCGACTGGATCGCGGACTGCCTCGCCTATATGCGCGAGCAGGGCCTCGCGACCATGGAGGCGGCCACCGATGCCGAAGACAAATGGGTCGACCATGTCAATGAGGTCGCCCACACCACGCTCTATCCGCAGGCCAATTCCTGGTACATGGGCGCCAACGTCCCCGGCAAGCCCAGGATCTTCATGCCGTATATTGGCGGCGTCGGCCCCTACCGGCAGATCTGCAACGACGTCGCGGCGAAAGGGTATGAGGGGTTTGTGATGGAGCGCGCCGAGCAGCCGCGGAAGGTGGCGGCGTCGTGAACCGTCAGCCGCGCAATCGCCTGCCCAGAGCCTCAACGAAACGATCAGCGTCGCCCTCGTCGTTATAGACGTGCGGCGACACGCGCATGCGCCCGAGGCGCGGGGCGACGTAGATGCCTTCGCTGGCCAGTCCCTCGACGAGGCCTGCCGGCATGCCGCCTTCGAAGGCGAGGCTCAATATATGCGGCGCCCGCAGATGCGGCTCCGGCATACTGACGCCGATGCCACGCACGCCTGCGGCGATCCGCTCCGTCAGCATTGCGAGGCGTTCCGCGATGGCCGGCGCGCCCCAATCGGCCAGCATTTCCATGCCGATCGAGGCCATCTCCATCGAAATGAAATGATCGCGCTCGCCCATGTCGAAGCGCCTGGAATCGCCGATGTAGTCGAGATCGCCGAAATACACCGCGTTCTCGGCGCGAACGTTTGCGGCGGCCGGCGGAAGTTTGTTCCAGCGGGATGCCGCCCTGATGGCGTTTCGCAACATAGAGAAAGGTGCGGCCGTATGGGCCGAGCAACCATTTGTAGGTCGGGAAGATCACAAAATCCGGATCGAGGCGCTGCACATGCATCGCCAGCACACCGGCGCTTTGGGTCGCGTCCACGAGAAATGCGCCGCCCCGCTGCCGGAGCGCCGCGCCGATCTTTTCGACATCGATCAAGCCGCCGTCCGACCAGTGCACCGAGGAGATCGAGGCCAGGCTGACTGGCGCAGCACCTGACCGTTCGATGCTTTCGAGCAGCGCCGATGTCCAGTCAGAATTGGTCGGTTGCTTGATCGTCTCGACGACAAAGCCCTGGGACTCCGCCCGCGCGTGCCATTCCACACGGGCGACGAGTGATCGTTTTCCAGAACGAGGACGCGCGTGCCGCGGCCGGGTGTCAACAGCTTCGCCGCGGTCGCTACGCCATAGCTGACCGAAGGGATCAGCGCGATATCCGCAGGCTCGGCATGGATCAGCCGGGCGGCGGCGGTTCGCGCGCGTTCATGCTGCGCGTTGGCAAAGCTGGCCTCGATCGTCCAGGGCGCGCCCTTGCGTCCCACCGCGGCACGGCCGGCTTCAAGGGTACGGAGTGGCAGCGGGCTGTAGGAGGCGGCATTGAGGTAGCAGATATGGCGCGGGATATCGAACGATGCGCGTTGCGATGGGAGCATTCGGATGGTCTCGCTGTGATGACGCATCCATTATTGCCGATCCCGGCTGTGCCAGCCACAGAAGCATTGCTCTGAGTGCATTCCTGTCGCGCCGTTCGTTCGTCGAGCGCAGGCCGCCCAAAGCTCCAGCCGCTCCGCCACAGCGAATTGTCCGTTCGCGATGCTCTTGTGGCGGTAACCGGCAAAGCCGATATAACAGGCACGATAACCCGCCGTGCGGCAGACCACCCATCAAAAAGCATGGCCGAAAGAAGCCTGGAGCCGAACCGATGACCGATGCCCCCACCACCGATCCGACTGAGTATGTGCCGCCGAAAGTCTGGACCTGGAACAAGGCGAGCGGCGGCCGCTTTGCCAGCATCAACCGTCCGATCGCAGGCGCCACGCACGAGGCGGAATTGCCGGTCGGAAAGCATCCGTTCCAACTCTATTCGCTGGCGACGCCGAACGGCGTCAAGGTCACGGTCATGTTCGAGGAACTGCTTGCGGCCGGCCATAGCGGCGCGGAATACGACGCTTGGCTGATCAAGATCGACGGCAACCAGTTCGGCAGCGGCTTTGTCGCGGTCAATCCGAATTCGAAGATTCCGGCGCTGATGGACCGCAGCGGACCAGAGCCGGTCCGGCTGTTCGAGTCCGGTGCGATCCTGGTGCATCTCGCCGAAAAATTCGGCGCCTTCCTGCCGGCCGGCGGCCAGGCACGGGCCGAATGCCTGTCATGGTTGTTCTGGCAGATGGGCAGCGCGCCGTTTCTCGGCGGCGGTTTTGGCCATTTCTATGCCTACGCGCCGACCAAGATCGAATACGCCATCGACCGCTACGCTATGGAGGTGAAGCGCCAGCTCGACGTGCTCGACCGGCGTCTGGCCGATAACGAATTTCTCGCAGGCAGCGAATACACCATCGCCGACATGGCGACCTGGCCGTGGTACGGCGCGCTGGCCAAGGGCCTGGTCTATGGCGCCGGCGAATTCCTGTCGGTGCACGAATACAAGAACGTACAGCGCTGGACCGATGCGATCGCGAAACGTCCCGCTGTAAAGCGCGGACGTATGGTCAACCGCATTTCGGGCGATCCCGCGAGCCAACTCCACGAGCGCCACGACGCCAGCGATTTCGATACCAGGACGCAGGACAAGATCGGCGAACCCGCGAAGACGTGAGGCTGGGTTTTTGGGGCAGGGGGAAACACCATGAGCTTCTTCGAAAAGGGCACCGTTCGCATTCATTATGAGGAAGCCGGCTCCGGCTTCCCGCTGTTGCTGATCGCAGGCGGCGGGTTGAACTCGAACATCTCGGGGATTACCGGCGATTATCCGCCGTTTAACGCGATCAAGGAGTTCGGCGACGAGTACCGCTGCGTCGCCTTCGACCTGCGCAATGCCCCGCCTGGCCAATCTTCCGGCCCGCTCGAGATCGATCGCCCCTGGGATTCCCACACCGACGACCAGCTGGCCCTGATGGATCATCTGGGCTTCGAGAAATTCATGGTGCTGGGTTTTTGCATCGGCGGCCCCTTGATCTGGAACCTGATCAAGCGCGCGCCGGATCGCGTCGTGGCGGGCGTGCTGGCGATGCCGTCAGGCTCGCGGCCCGAGATGCGCGACCTGTTCTACGACAACAACATCAAGGGCTGGGCGCCGCAGCTTGTCGAGCGCCGGCCCGACATCACGATGGAGCAGGCCGAAAAATTCCTGACGAAAATGTACCGCACCGATCCCGACTTCGTTTTCACCGTGACGCGCGATTTCGTGCGCCAGTGCCAAACGCCAGTCCTGATCCTGCCCGACGACATCCCGGCGCACCCTTACGCGGTGGCGATGGAGAGCGCTATGCTGGCGCCGAACGCGGAAGTCAGCCTGTTTCCGTGGAAGGAGCCAAAGGAAAGGGTGCCGCTCGCGGTGCGCCAGATCCGCTCGTTCCTCCGCGCGCACCGGCCGGCATAGGATCTCAATCCGGCAATTTCTCTCCGGTGCCGCCGAGGTCTGCGGGGAAGTCGGCGTATTTCGGCAGGCCGTCTTTCACCGACAGCGTCTTGCTCGCATAGTTCACATGCAGCGTCGGCTGGTGCGTGTATCCCCGCAGCAGGTTGGCATAGACATCGGTCAGCCGCATGCGCGGATGCTCGGTCATGATATGGCCGCCACAGGTCTTGCAGAATTTCCGGTACGAGTTCTCGGTCTTGTTGTAGGTGCCG
>PNLC01000336.1 GCA_013822885.1 Bradyrhizobium sp. | reverse complement strand
CTTTGTATGGTGCGGCGCGCATTGGGGATTCCGTCGTGATCAGTAACTACCGCCCGTCATCGTCGGGATGGGCCATCATCCTGTTGAGCGTGACCGCGCTCGCGCTCGGGGGCTGCGGCCGCAAGGGCGGGCTCGACCTGCCGCCGAACGCGCCGCAGGTGTCAGGCGCCTCAGATACCGAGACCGAGCGCGCGGCGCAGCCCGGCGTGTTTAATCCAACCTTCGGGTCCGAGGCGGCGCCCGCGGCTGCCAAAGGCAGCAAGAAAAAATTCGTCCTCGATCCGCTGCTGGACTGAGCGCGCCATGAATCACTTTGATTATCGTGACGGCGTGCTGCACGCCGAAGGTGTGAATCTGTCCGAACTGGCGGACGCCGTCGGCACGCCGTTCTATTGCTATTCGACGGCTACGCTGGAGCGTCATTACCGGGTCTTCACCGAGGCCTTTGCCGGCGAGAAGACGCTGGTCTGCTACGCCATGAAGGCGAATTCCAACCAGTCGGTGCTGCGCACGCTGGCAAAGCTCGGCGCCGGCGCCGACGTGGTGTCGGGCGGCGAATTGAAGCGCGCGATGGCGGCTGGGATTCCGCCGAACAAGATCCTGTTCTCGGGCGTGGGCAAGACCGAAGCCGAACTGCGCGCGGCGCTGGCCGCCGACATTCTCTGCATCAACGTCGAGTCCGAGCCCGAACTGGAGTTGCTGTCGAGGCTTGCGGTCGAGGCCGGCAAGACCGCCAGGATTTCGGTGCGGGTCAATCCCGACGTCGATGCCGGCACCCATGCCAAGATCGCCACCGGCAAGTCCGAGAACAAGTTCGGCATTCCGATTGCGCGGGCGCGCGAGGTCTATGCCCGCGCGGCGAAACTGCCGGGAATCGAGGTGACCGGCACCGACATGCATATCGGCAGCCAGATCACTGATCTGAGCAAGATGGAAACCGCGTTCCGGATTCTATCCGATTTCGTGCTGACGCTGCGCGCCGACGGCCACAACATCTCCCATATCGATTTCGGCGGCGGGCTTGGCATTCCCTATCACGCCGACCGCGAGGCGCCGCCATTGCCGTCCGCCTATGCCGCGATGGTCAAGCGGGTGACACATAATCTCGGCTGCACGCTGATGTTCGAGCCGGGGCGGATGATCGTCGGCAATGCCGGCATACTGGTCTCGCGCGTGATCTACGTGAAGCCCGGCGAGGCCAAGAACTTCGTCATTATCGATGCCGCGATGAACGACCTGATACGTCCGACCCTGTACGAAGCCCATCACGACATCTTGCCGGTCCGCGAGGCGGCGAAGGGGGCGCCCACGATAACAGCCGACGTGGTCGGTCCGGTCTGCGAAACCGGCGACTATCTCGCGCTCGACCGCAATCTGCCCGAGCCCAGGGCCGGCGATCTGCTGGCGATCATGACCGCCGGCGCCTACGGCGCCGTGCAGTCCGGCTTCTACAATACGCGCGCGCTGGTGCCGGAAGTCCTCGTCAAGGACGACCAGTACGCCGTGGTGCGCCCGCGCATCGAGGTCGAAGAGCTGATCGCGATGGATAAACCGGCGCCGTGGCTGTGACGCCGCAGGTGGCGCCACAATAACGGTGTCATCCCCTGCGAACGCAGGGAGATGGTTCGCAGGGATGACGATGCATTTGGGCGTCTCACTTCCCCGTCACGCCGCCCTTCGCGCCGCCGACCACGACGCCCGCCGCCTTTTCGATCGGCTTGATCGCGGCGGTGAAGTCCGACTCAGCGCCTTCGTCGCGGATGATGACTTCCCATAAGCGCCCGACCGCTTCGGCGACTTCCATCGACAGCCCCAGCGATTTCATCTCCTCCAGTGCGAGCCTGACGTCCTTTACCATCAGGCCGGTTGCAAAACCGAAGTCGAAGCTGCGCGGCAGCACCGAACGCGGAAACTTGTCGCGGCTCGCTGTATTGAGTCCGGAGCCTGCGTTGATGACGTCGATCATGACAGATGGATCGAGCCCGGCCTTGACGCCCATCACCACGGCCTCCGACGTCGCTACCATCGCGGTCGCCGACAGGAAATTGTTCGCAAGTTTCATCGTCTGTGCCGAACCGGGTTTCTCGCCGATGAAGAACACTTTTCCGATCACGTCGAGCGCGGGTTTTGCAATTTCGAAATCGGAGCGCGGGCCGGAGACCATCACGGCAAGCGTGCCCTTTTCGGCGCCGCCGACGCCGCCGCTCACGGGGCTGTCGATCTGCACGATGTTCTTCGCAGCCAGCAGGCCGTGAATTCTGACCGCCATCTGCGAGCCGACGGTGGAGAGGTCGATGAAGCGCCTGACGCGCTTGCCCTCGATGACGCCGCCGCTGCCGGTCGCAACCTCGAGCGAAGCCTGCAGCGACGGCAGGCTCGCCAGTACGGTCTCGCAACGGTCGGCGATATCCTTCGGCGACGAAGCCGCCGCAGCGCCGAGCGCGACGAGTTGGTCGACGGCCTCTTTCCGCGTGTCGAACACGGTGAGTTGATGTCCGGCCTCGACCAGCCGGCGCGCCATCGGGAAGCCCATTTTCCCGAGGCCGATGAATCCGATTTCCATGGTGCTGTTTCCTTTTTCGTCATTGCGAGCGAAGCGAAGCAATCCATCTTTCGATTTGTGGCGCTATGGATTGCTTCGCTCCGCTCGCAATGACGGTTCCTCGTAGTTTTACGGTTCGGTGCGGACGTTACGGGCTGGGAGCCCTGCAGTCACGCCTTCGTGTTATGCGTAATTCCGGGTGTGGGAACCCGCATCCGCCGGGTGCCTCAATGCCGTCGCTGTGCTAGGCTGACTCGCCGGCAACCCGGAGAATTTTGTTGAACGGAGCCTCACCCGACCCCTCACAGCCCGCGCGCGAGCAGGACTCTGTCGCACGGCTTCAACTGACGCAGGCCCGGCAGCGGGCTCAATATGCGATCGCGTGGGAGCGCGCCTGGCCCGGCCTTGCCCGGCTCTTGAGCGTCTTCGGACTGTTTCTCGTGGCGTCCTGGGCCGGCCTTTGGCTGTTGCTGCCATTCGGTGCACGCGCCGCGGGCATCGTGCTGTTCTTTCTGCTGGCACTCGCGGCGCTGTACCCGCTCGCGCGTTTCCGCTGGCCGACCCGCGAAGAGGGACTGAGCCGACTCGACCGCGGCACCGGCATTCGCCACCGGCCCGCGACCGCATTGACCGATACGCTCGCGTCCCAGGACCCGATCGCGCAGGCGCTGTGGCGGGAGCAGCGCGAGCGTACGCTGGCCTCGATCAAGCGGATTCGCGCCGGGCTTCCGTCGCCGCGGCTTGCCATCCACGATCCCTGGGCGCTGCGCGCGCTGGTCATGGTGATGGTGGCAGCGGCCTATGTCGCGGCCGGTGACGAGCGCCGGATGCGGATTGCGGCGGCGTTCGATTGGAACGGCGTGCTGGCGCCCGCCAATGTGCGGGTCGATGCCTGGGTGACGCCACCGGTCTACACCGGCAAGCCGCCGGTCATTCTTTCCGCCGCGAACAGGGATGCAGCTTCGCCCGATAGCGGGCCGTTGCAGGTCCCGGCCGGCAGCACGCTCTTGATTCGCTCGAGCGGCGGCAGCATCGACGTCGTCACAGGCGGTGGCCTCACCGAGGTTAACCCGAGCGAGCCGGCGCCCAATGGCACCAGCGAGCGCCAGTTCAGGATCGGCAGCGACGGCACCGCGCATGTCCGCGCGCCGTCGAACCAGCCGCAATGGCGGTTCGCCGCCACGCCGGACCGTGCGCCGGCCATCTCGCTGGCCAAGGATCCGGAGCGTCAGGCCCGCGGCTCGCTGCAGATGTCCTACAAGCTCGAGGACGATTACGGCGTCACCGAAGCGCGCGCCCAGTTTGCCACCCGCGCCGGTGAAGCAGTCAGGGATTCGGGCAAGGAAGCCAGCAAGGAAGCTGCCAAGGAACCCGCAAAGGATGGCAAGGCTGCGGATAGCAAAGCTTCCGAGCCGCGCCCGCTATTCGAGCCGCCGCAGTTTACGCTGGTGCTGCCGAACGCGCGCACCCGCAACGGCGTCGGCCAGACCGTAAAGGATCTCAGCGAAGACCCCTATGCCGGCGCCGACGTGACGCTGACCCTGACGGCAAAGGACGAGGCCGGCAATGAGGGCAAGAGCGAGCCGTTCAACATGCGGCTGCCGGAGCGGCTGTTCACCAAGCCGTTGGCGCGCGCCCTGATCGAGCAGCGCCGCGTCCTGGCGCTCGACGCCAACCAGTCCCCGCAGGTCTATACCGCGCTCGACGCGCTGATGATCGCGCCGGAACTGTTCACGCCGGAGACCGGTCACTATCTCGGCCTGTTCAGCGTGACGCGGCAACTGGAGGCCGCCCGCACCGATCCCGCCATGCGTGAGGTCGTCGCCAGCCTGTGGGCGCTCGCCGTCACCATCGAGGACGGCAAGATCACCGATGTCGACAAGGCGTTGCGCGCGGCGCAGGAGGCGCTCAAGCAGGCACTCGAACGCGGCGCGAGCGACGAGGAGATCAAGAAGCTCACCGACAATCTGCGCGCCGCGCTGGACAATTTCCTGCGCCAGCTCGCCGAGCAGCTGAAGAACAATCCGCAGCAGCTGGCGCGTCCGCTCGATCCCAACACCAAGATGCTGAGCCAGCAGGATCTCAAGAGCATGCTCGACCGGCTGGAGCGGATGTCGCGCTCCGGCGACAAGGATGCCGCCAAGCAGTTGCTGGAGCAGCTGCAGCAGATGCTGGAAAACCTGCAGATGGCGCAGCCCGGCCAGGGCGGCGACAACGAGATGGAGCAGGCGCTGAACGAACTCGGCGACATGATCCGCAAGCAGCAGCAGTTGCGCGACAAGACCTTCAAGCAGGGCCAGGACTCCAGGCGTGATCGCATGCGCGGCAAGCAGGGCGACCAGAACATGGGCGACCTGCAGCAGGACCAGCAGGGCCTGCGCGACCGGCTGAAGAAACTGCAGGAAGAACTCGCCAAGCGCGGCATGGGACCGGGCCAGCGCGGCGAAAAAGGCCAGCGCGGGCAACAGCCCGGTCAACAGGGCCAGCCGGGTCAGGGCGAACAGGGTGACGGCGAGGACGGGCTCGATCAGGCCGATTCGGCGATGGGCGATGCCGGCGGAAGGCTCGGTGAGGGCAATGCCGACGGCGCTGTCGACTCGCAGGGCCGGGCGCTGGACGCGCTGCGCAAGGGCGCCCAGAGTCTGGCCGAGGCCATGCAACAGGGTGACGGCGAACAGCCGGGCGACGGTCCGGGCAATCCGAGGGGCCGCCAGCAGGGGGCTGCCAACTCGACCGATCCGCTCGGCCGGCCGATGCGGAACAACGAGTTCAACGACGACTATTCGGTGAAGATCCCCGGCGAGATCGACGTGCA
>PNLC01000335.1 GCA_013822885.1 Bradyrhizobium sp. | reverse complement strand
TATCGTTCAGGGTTATCGCGGACATCGGCCGCAGCGCTACCAGAACGGCACGATAAAGCGAAGTGGATTCAATGCCTTTTGTTGCGGCAAGGGGATGCTTACATTTGACAAAATCGCCAGCCAAAGGACGCCGCATGCCTGACATGACCCCTGCGCCGCGCCGGCGCCCGCTGTGGCGCCTGTTCATCATGCCTGCTCTGCTCGTCGTCGCCGCGGCGGCCTGGAGCGGGTTCTGGTTCTATGCGGCCTCCGAGGTCGGCGTGCGCGCGGATGCCTGGCGCGCGCAGGAGGCAAAAGCCGGCCGGATCTACGATTGCGGCAAGCGCTCGGTCGCCGGCTTCCCGTTCCGTTTCGAGGTCCGCTGCGACGACGCCAGCGTGACGCTGGTTTCGCAGACGGCGGGCGCGCAGAATGCGTTCACCGCGCGGCTCGGGGAAATTCTGGTCATTGCGCAGGTCTATCAGCCGAAATTGCTGATCGCCGAATTCAAGGCGCCGGCCACGCTTGCCGATCGTGGCCAGCCGCCGTCGATGAAGGTGAACTGGAGCGGTGCACGCAGCAGCGTGTACGGATTGCCCGACATCCCGCAGCGCGCCTCCATCGTGTTCGAAAATCCCTCGATCGACCGCGTTAACGGACCGGTGGCGACACCGCTCGCACGCGCCGGCCGGGCTGAGCTGCACGGCCGCATCGTCGAGGGGTCGGCAAAGGATCATCCGGTGATCGAAACCGCGTTGCAGATAACCGGCGGCAGCGTGCAGGATGTTCACCCGCTGCTGGCAGCGCCGTTCGATGTCGGTGTGGATGCCAAGCTGTCCGGCTTGAAGGATTTCTCGCCGAAACCGTGGCCCGAAAGATTCCGCGAAATCCAGGCCGCCGGCGGCAATGTCGAGATCGTGCGGTCTCGGATTCAGCAGGGTGATCTGATCGCGGTTGCCGCGGGGAAATTGAGCCTCAATGCCAACGGCCGGATCGACGGTGAATTGCAGATGACGGTAGCGGGGATCGAGAAAGTGATTCCGGCGCTCGGTCTCGAAAAGATGCTGGAGGAAGGCGTGCCGCAGGCGACGCTCGATCGCGTTGCGCCGGGTGTGAAATCGCAGGACCTCAACAACCTGTTCGGTGCGCTCGACCGGGCGATCCCGGGCCTCGGCAAGGTCGTCAAGCAGAACGCCAATGTCGGCGTTGCCGCCGGCATCAACTCGCTAGGCAAGGAGGCGGAGCTGGAAGGCAGGAAGGCGCGCGCCTTCCCGCTGCGCTTCGCCGACGGCGCGGTGTTTCTCGGGCCGCTGAAAGTGGCGCAGGTGCCGCCGCTGTTTTGAATTGCGTTGCAAACATGCGCATCCGATAACATCCCGGTTGCAATTGTCACGACGACACAGTCGATCGCGGGATGGGCGGCTTCGTGCACCTGTCCCGCGCGCGCTTACTTCGCCATCGGCGGACGCGGCCAGCCGAAGTCGGGCGGCCCAACGCGGCGTTAATCAGGAACTCCAGCGCGGCGAAGCCCTTCGTAATAAGGCTCGAACTTGTCGCGCATGGCGACCGGATAACGGCGAACAAGCCGACTTATCGAGAATTGCGGGTCGAGCCCGAGCAGCGCTTCCGCGGCCGCTTTCGCCTCGGTGTATCTACCAGTCGAAGCTGCGCTCGACGCAAGGGTGGTCCAGCCGGGTAGATAGTTCGGATTGTGCTGTACGGCTCGATGGGCCCAGTCACGTGCCATTTCGAGGTTTCCGCCGACCTGGTGCGCCAACGCCAATGCCTGAAAGATCGCGTAACCACGGGAATCTCGCGGGCTGAGGCGTCTTGCATGGTTGAGGTGCTTGATAGCAACTTCCGTATCACCAGCCCGCGTTCTGACGACGCCGCTTTGCAAGTAGGCGTGCGCGTGGTTTGGGTTCACGGATAGCGCCTCGTCGATGTAGGCGATGCCTTTCGCAAGGTCATGAGCGAACCAGGCAAAGCAATGACCAGCAGTGCCGAGCATGAGCGGATCGAGGCGGTCTGCGCGAAGACCGCGTTCGACGAGATCGAGAACCTCGGCACGTTCTCTCGGCTCGTCAACGCCCCAACCTTGCGTATACGTTTGTATGTAGGTGCGTGCCGCCAGGGCGTAGGCCGGAGCAGACGTCGGATCAAGTGTGATCGCTTGAAGACAGTTGTTCAGCATCGCCCGAACAGCGTCACGTGTAAATGCATCGGTTAGCGCCAGAGCGCGCAGATAGTAGTCATAGGCGCCCAGGTTCTCAGGTCGCTTTCGGCGCGCGCGTTCGATTTCAGCGCGCTGGATTGTGGGCTCCAGAATGCCCACGACCGCCTCGGTGATCCGGTCCTGGAAGTCGAACAAGTCTTCCGCTGCTCCGTCGTACTTTTCGCCCCACACGTGGTTGCCGGTGGCCGTATCGATGAGCTGCGCAGTGAAACGGACGCGGGTACTCACTCGCCTGACGCTCCCCTCCAATACATACCGTACGCCAAGCTCGCGCCCGACCTGGCGCACATCCACGGCGCGACCCTTGTATGTGAAGCTCGAGTTACGAGCGATTACGAATAGCCAGCGATGCCGTGAAAGCCCCGTCAGGATGTCTTCGGCCATGCCGTCAGCGAAGTATTCCTGCTCCGGATCGCCGCTCATGTTCTGAAATGGTAGCACCGCGATTGAGGGTTTATCGGGGAGCGTAGGGACGGCTGTCGACGGTTCTGTCGGGGGGGCGGCAACTGTCCCGCCTGCGGGCTCCTGCGCTTCCAGCACAGGACCGACAAAGCGGAAACCCTTGCGCGGCAGCGTCTTGATGAGGCGCTGTTCATCGCCGGAATCGCCGATCACGGTCCGGGCGATATTCAGGCGGGTCGTCAGTGCCGCATCGGATACGATACGCCCATTCCAAATGGCGCTGATGAGGTCATCCTTGCTGACGACGCGCTCCCTGTTGCGGATCAGGTAATCTAGCAGGTCGAAGACCTGGGGTGCGATAGAGACGACGTCCTCCCCGCGATGCAACTCGCGACGGTCCGTGTCGAATGCGAACTCATCGAAAAGATAGCGCAAGCTGCCATCCCCTTGGGACAGCTCCCATCGCCGGCAGGGAGCTCTGGCACCGCTAGAGCGCAAAGAGTAAGCCGCCGGTGAGCAAAATGTAAGCCCAATGTTAAGCGCGTCGCGCCATGCCTTGGCATCCTCCTCTGGGATAGAAACTCTCCCAGGAGATATCGCAATGAACACGGCCCATGCAGCAGCCGGATTGGAACAGACGACTGCCTTGCCGGAGAGCGTCTCCGGCTTCTTCAACCGTTGTTGCGTTGCGTTTCAAGAGTGGCGCCAACGCGGACGGTCACAGGCTGAATTGTGTAGTCTGAGCGAGCGGGGGCTAATGGATATCGGTGTTACGCGCGGCGAGATCGAATAGGAGATCTTGCGCAGGGAATGCAGGCGTGCGCATCGCGCACTAGCCAGGAACGACCGAGAATCACTCCGCCTTCTTCAACGGCGGATGCGGCCGGCCGAAATCCGGCGCTGCCGAATCCTGGCCGATCTCCACGATGCCGCGGCGGATGGCGCGGGTGCGGGTGAAATGCTCGAACAGCGCCTCGCCGTCGTTGCGGCGGATCGCGCGGGTGAGTTTTGAAAGATCCTCGTTGAAGGTGCCGAGCATTTCCAGCACGGCTTCCTTGTTGTTCAAAAACACGTCGCGCCACATCGTGGGGTCCGACGCCGCGATGCGGGTGAAGTCGCGAAAGCCGCCGGCGGAGAACTTGATCACCTCAGACGACGTCACCTGGGCCAGTTCGTCGGCGGTGCCGACGATGGTGTAGGCGATCAGATGTGGTAGATGGCTGGTGATCGCCAGCACCAGATCGTGATGGTCGGGCGTCATGATCTCGACCCTGGCGCCCAATGCAGCCCAGAACGCGCGCAACGCTTCGACGGCCGCGGGATCGGTGCCGTCAGGAGGCGTGAGAATGCACCAGCGATTGATGAAGAGTTCGGCGAAGCCCGAATCTGGCCCCGAATGTTCGGTGCCGGCGACTGGATGCGCCGGCACGAAATGAACGCCCTGCGGCAGATGTGGCGCCATTTCCCGGACGATGGCGCCCTTGACCGAGCCGACGTCGGAAACGATCGCACCAGCTTTAAGGAACGGCGCGATCTCCTGCGCCACCGGACCGCAGGCGCCGACCGGGATACAGAGGATCACGAGGTCGGCATCCTGCACCGCTTCCGCATTGCTCTCCAGCACGCGATCGACGATGCCGAGTTCGGCCACGCGTGCACGGGTTTTCTCCGAGCGTGCGGTGGTGACGATTTCGCTGGCGAGCCCCTCGGCCCGCGCGGCGCGCGCGATCGAGCCGCCGATCAGGCCGAAGCCGATCAGGGCAACGCGTCGGAAAATCGGCGCCGTGCTCACGTGCCCGCCATGAAGTCGCGCAGCCCGTCGACGACGAGACGATTGGCTTCTTCGGTGCCGATCGTCATGCGCAGCGAATGTGGCAGGCCGTAATTGTTGAGCGCGCGCAGCACCAGGCCGCGCCTGGTGAGGAACGCGTCGGCATCGGCCGAGGTCTTGCCTTTCTCCTGCGGGAAATGGATCAGCACGAAGTTCGCCACGCTCGGCGTGACCTTGAGCCCGAGCCTGCCGATCTCGTCCGTCAGCCAGTTGCGCCATGTCTCGGTGAACGCCTTCGACATCTGGATATGCGCGGTGTCCTCGATCGCGGCGACCGCCGCCAGCATCGCCGGCGTCGAAACGTTGAAGGGCCCGCGGATCCGGTTGACGGCGTCGACGATGTTCGCCGGGCCGAACATCCAGCCGATCCGCAGCGCCGCCAGGCCGTGAATCTTGGAGAACGTGTGCGTCATCACGGTGTTCTCGGTGGTCGCCACCAGTTCGAGGCCGAGCTCGTAGTCGTTGCGCGACACGTAGTCGGAATAGGCGGCGTCCAGCACCAGCAGCACATGCGGCGGCAGACCTGCGCGCAGCCGCTTGACCTCGTCGAACGGGATGTATGTGCCGGTCGGGTTGTTCGGGTTGGCGAGCCACACCAGCTTTGTGCGCGGCGTGACGCGCGCGAGGATCGCATCGACGTCGGCGGTGAAGTCGGTCTCGGGCGCGACGACGTTTTTGGCGCCGTTCGCCATGGTGGCGATCGGGTACACCAGGAAGCCGTGGGCGGTGGAGATCGCCTCGTCGCCGTGGCTCAGATAGGTGTGCGCCAGCAGATTGAGGATTTCGTCCGAGCCGGCGCCGCAGATGATGCGGTTCGGATCGAGCCCATAGGCGCGGCCGATCGCCTCGCGCAGCACCTTTGAGGTTCCTTCCGGATAGTCTTCCAGATGCGAAGCCGCCTGTGTGTAGACTTCCTTT
>PNLC01000334.1 GCA_013822885.1 Bradyrhizobium sp. | reverse complement strand
CGTATCGAGCAGACGATCTTTGTCGAGCGTGAGAGCCAGCGCAAGATCGTGCTCGGCAAGGGCGGCGCCACCATCAAGTCGATCGGTGCGGAATCGCGCAAGGAGATCGCCGAGATCGTGGGGATGCCGGTGCACCTGTTCCTGTTCGTCAAAGTGCGCGAGAACTGGGGCGATGATCCGGACCGTTACCGGGAAATGGGGCTGGAGTTCCCCAAGGAATGACCAGACAACAACGCGTCGCTAACAAAGAACAAGCCCGATGAACCTACCCCGGAACGTGCAGTGGTTTGAGGCGCTGCTGTATATGTCGCTGACGCTGGATGCGGTGTCCGTGGCGTTTCAGGATCGTACGCCGAAGGGCGACATGACGGCGCAGATGATCAGCACGGCGACCGTGATGGCCGGGGGTCTGATCCTGCTTTTGGTCTACTTCGTCTACCTCGCGGCCCAGCGTCGCAAGAACTGGCCGCGCTGGGTGCTGGCTACTGCCCTCGTGCTGTCGGTGCTCTCGCTGCTGCAGGCGATCGGCGAGAACGGCTTGCAGTTCGACAGCGGCATCGAGGTCATCTCCTGCGCGCTGACGGCCGCGGGGCTCTACTTCTCATTCACCGGCGATGCGCAAGGCTGGTTCAACGCGTGAGGTTCTCTCCGTCATTCCGGGGCGCGAAGCGAACCCGGAATCTCGAGATTCCGGGTTCTCATCTTCGATGCGCCCCGGAATGACGGCTGCCAGATCGGCTGCCCCCCTCACCAAATTCCTGTAAACTCCCGCCATGGAATGGACCGACGAAGGCATCGTGATCGGGGTGCGGCGGCATGGCGAAGCTTCCGCCATCGTCGAACTGCTGACGCGCAGCCACGGCCGTCATCTTGGCCTGGTGCGGGGCGGTTCCTCGTCGCGGATGCGGCCGCTGCTGCAGCCCGGCAACAGCGTCACCGCCGTATGGCGGGCGCGGCTGGACGAGCACCTTGGCTACTACCAGGTCGAAGGCACGCGGCTGCGCGCGGCGACATTATTGGCGTCCTCGCACGCGGTCTATGGCGTGACCCATCTGGCCTCGCTGGCGCGGCTGTTGCCGGAGCGCGATCCGCACGAGGACATCTACGAGATGCTCGACCGCACGCTTGACGATTTCGACGATGTCGGCGGGGCGGCGGCGCACCTCATCCGGTTCGAGCTCGCAATGCTCGCCGAGCTCGGCTTCGGCCTCGATCTGGAAAACTGCGCCGCCACCGGCGCGACCGCTGAGCTGATCTATGTCTCGCCGAAATCCGGCGGCGCGGTATCGCGGGCGGCCGGCGAGCCTTACCGCGACCGGCTGCTGCGGTTGCCGGCTTTCCTGCGCGAAGGCGACGGAGGCCAGAACGGCTGGTCGGACCAGGACTTGCAGGACGGTTTTCGACTCACCGGCCTGTTCCTGCTCCGCCACGTGCTGGAGCCGCGTGGGCAGGGCCATTCCGACGCGCGGGACGGATTTATCAACGCGGTAACGAGGTATCGGGCGCGAATCGGTTCCTCGGCTTGATTTGCCCCCTCCGTCTGGTCGTCCCTGCGCACGCAGGGACCCATACGCCGCGGTAGTCGTTTGGCGCGGTGGCCAGAGTCATTTTTCTAACAAACACCTGTAGTTATGGGTCCCTGCGTGCGCAGGGACGACGGAGAGTGCTGTCGTTGCCGCGATTCGCATCTTGCCCGAGTCACCCGAAAAGTTTAACGCCTCCCCATGGGAAAACGACAGCTGCCACCGGAAGAGCCGGCGGAAATCCACGAGGTCATGCTGCGCGATGCGCTCGAAGAGCGCTATCTCGCCTACGCGCTCTCGACCATCATGCACCGTGCCTTGCCGGACGCCCGCGACGGGCTGAAGCCGGTGCACCGGCGCATCCTCTATGGCATGCGCCTGTTGCGGCTCGATCCCGGCACGCCGTTCAAGAAGTCCGCCAAGATCGTCGGCGACGTGATGGGCTCGTTCCATCCGCATGGCGACCAGGCGATCTACGACGCCATGGTGCGCCTCGCGCAGGATTTCTCCTCGCGCTATCCGCTGGTCGACGGCCAGGGCAATTTCGGCAACATCGACGGCGATAATCCGGCCGCCTACCGCTACACCGAAGCGCGCATGACCGACGTCGCGCGGCTGCTGCTGGAAGGCATCGACGAGGACGGCGTCGACTTCCGCCCCAATTACGACGGCCAGAGCAAGGAGCCGGTGGTTCTTCCCGGCGGCTTCCCGAACCTGCTTGCCAACGGCTCGCAGGGCATCGCGGTCGGCATGGCCACCTCGATCCCGCCGCACAACGCGGCCGAACTGTGCGACGCCGCGCTGCATCTGATCGAAAAGCCCGAAGCGAAGTCGAAGTCGCTGCTGAAATGGGTCAAGGGGCCTGATTTCCCGACCGGCGGCATCATTGTCGACTCCAAGGAAAGCATCGCCGAAGCCTACATGACCGGGCGCGGCTCGTTCCGCACCCGCGCCAAGTGGACCCAGGAAGAGGGCGCCCGCGGCACCTGGGTGGTGGTCATCACCGAAATTCCGTGGCTGGTGCAGAAGTCGCGGCTGGTCGAGAAGATCGCCGAACTGCTCAACGAAAAGAAACTGCCGCTGGTCGGTGACGTCCGCGACGAGTCGGCCGAGGACGTTCGCCTCGTGATCGAGCCGAAGTCCCGCGCGGTCGATCCGGCGCTGATGATGGAATCGCTGTTCCGGCTCACCGAGCTCGAGAGCAAGATCTCGCTGAACCTCAACGTGCTGATCAAGGGCAAGATCCCCAAGGTGGTGGGACTTGCCGATTGCCTGCGCGAATGGCTCGACCATCTGCGCGACGTGCTAGTGCGCCGCTCCAACTACCGCAAGGCGCAGATCGAGAATCGGCTCGAAATCCTCGGCGGTTATCTGATTGCCTATCTGAACATCGACGAGGTGATCAGGATCATCCGCACCGAGGACGAGCCGAAGCCGGCGTTGATCAAGGCGTTCAAGCTGACGGAAATCCAGGCCGAGGCCATCCTCAACATGCGCCTGCGCAGCTTGCGCAAGCTCGAGGAATTCGAGATCCGCACCGAGGACAAGAACCTTCGCAACGAATTGAAGGGCCTCAAGGCGCTGCTCGGTTCCGAGGCCGAGCAATGGTCCAAGGTCGGCGAGCAGGTCCGCAAGGTGCGCGACATGTTCGGGCCGAAGACGCCGCTCGGCAAGCGCCGCACGCAATTCGCCGATGCGCCCGAGCACGATCTCGCCGCGATTGAGGAAGCCTTCGTCGAGCGCGAGCCGTGTACGGTGGTGATCTCCGAAAAGGGCTGGGTGCGTACGCTCAAGGGCCATGTCGAGGATATCTCGGGGCTCGCGTTCAAGACCGACGACAAGCTCGACCACACGTTCTTCGCCGAGACCACGTCAAAGCTGCTGCTGTTCGCCACCAACGGCAAGTTCTATTCGCTCGACGTCGCAAAACTGCCGGGCGGCCGCGGCCATGGCGAGCCGATCCGCATGTTCATCGACATGGAGCAGGACGCCGCGATAGTCGCGCTGTTCGTCAATAAGGGCGAACGCAAATTCCTGATCGCGAGCAGCGAAGGCCAAGGCTTCGTCGTCAAGGAAGAGGATTGCGTCGGCAACACCCGCAAGGGCAAGCAGGTGCTCAACGTCACCATGCCGAACGAGGCCTGCGCGATCACGACGGTGGCGGGCGATACCGTCGCCGTGATCGGCACCAACCACAAGATGGTGCTGTTTCCGCTCGATCAGGTCCCGGAGATGGCGCGCGGCCGCGGCGTGCGGTTGCAGAAATACTCCAGCGCCAAGCTGTCCGACGTCGCGGTGTTCGAGCTGAAGGCCGGCCTGACCTGGAAGGACTCCGCCGGCCGCGAGCAGAGCATGAGCGCCAAGGATCTGGCCGACTGGCGCGGCAACCGCGCCGATGCCGGCCGTCTCGCGGGCGGTCTGCCGAAGTCGAACAAGTTCTTGCGGGGGGTGGAGTAACTCCTCACTCTCGTCGTCCTGGCGAAGGCCGGGACGACGGAGGAGATGATGGTCGCGCCATCGCGATCTCCTCACTGTGATAGTATTCAAATTCTAGCGCTATATACCGTGACCATGGCGCACGATCACCACCATCACAATCACTCACACGGGCACGGCCAATCCCTTGGCCACGCCGGCCACAGCCACGCGCCGGAGAATTTCGGCTGGGCGTTTGCGATCGGCGCTGCAGTCAATACCGCGTTCGTCATCGTCGAACTGATCTTCGGTTACACGGCCAATTCGCTGGCGCTGATTTCGGATGCCCTTCACAATCTCTCGGACGTGATTGCGCTCCTGCTGGCGTGGGGTGCGGCGTGGCTTTCGCAGAGGAAACCGACGCCGCGGCATACTTACGGCTATCGCCGCGCCTCGATCCTGGCTGCCCTGTTCAATGCCGGCCTGCTGCTGGTTGCGGTCGGCGGCATCGTCGTCGAGGCCGTCAATCGGCTGGCGGATCCCGCGCCGGTCGCGGGGCTGACCGTCGTCCTGGTCGCGGCGCTCGGCGTCGTCGTCAACGGCGGCACGGCGCTGTTGTTCATGCGCGGCCGTCACGGCGACCTCAACATCCGCGGCGCCTATCTGCACATGGTGGCCGATGCCGGCGTCTCGCTCGGCGTGGTGGTGGCTGCCGGAATCATCATGCTGACAGGCTGGCTGTGGCTCGATCCCGCCATCAGCCTCGTTATTGCCGCCGTGGTGTTCTGGAGCGGCTGGGGCCTCGCCCGCGACAGCGTCAACCTCGCGCTCGATGGCGTGCCGCGCGGCATCGTTCTCACGGAGGTGAGGGACTATCTGATCGGGCTGGAAGGTGTCACCGAGGTGCACGATCTCCATATCTGGGCCATGAGCACCAACGAGACCGCGCTGACCGCGCATCTGGTGCGGCCCGGCGGCAGCGACGACGCCTTCCTGCATCATGTCTGCGCCGAACTGTCGCATCGTTTCAGTATCCACCATGCGACGCTGCAGATCGAAATCAGTGGCGACGCCTGCAAGCTCGCGCCGGCGGAGATGGTTTGATCGGTAAGGTGGGCAAAGGAGCGTAAGCGACGTGCCCACCATTCCGTGCCGTGTCCGTAATGGCGGGCACGCTGCGTTTTGCCCACCCTACGATTTCCGCGACCTAAACCATCCCCACCAGCCGCAACGCCACACCCGCGGCGCAGGACCCCGCCAGCACCCAGAGCATCCCGATGTTGAAGCGGAAGATCGCGGTCGCCGCGGCTGCCGCCAGCGCGAACGCGGCAATGTCCAGGCTCGACCAAACAGGCATGTCGAACGACAGCCCGAACGAGCGGACCGGCGTGGTCTGCCGGAACAGCGTATGCAGCGCGAACCAGATCGACAG
>PNLC01000333.1 GCA_013822885.1 Bradyrhizobium sp. | reverse complement strand
GGCACGCCGTAGAGCGCGGTGCATTTCTCGCGCTCGATAATCTGCAGCGTCGCCAGCGGATCAAAACCCTCGCCGGGATAGACCATGGTGGCGCCGAGCGTGACGGAGGCGAGGTTGCCCATCACCATGCCGAAGCAATGATACAGCGGCACGGGAATGCAGATGCGGTCCTGCTCGGTCAGTCGCATCGCGCGGCCGACGAAATAGCCGTTGTTGAGGATGTTGTGATGCGTCAGCGTCACGCCCTTTGGCGATCCCGTGGTGCCGCTGGTGAACTGGATGTTCACCGCATCGTCGAACTGCAGAAGTTTGCCGAGCTCGGCAAGCTGCTCGCGGTGCTGCGCGCCGCCCATCTGCGAAACGTCCTCGAAGGCGATGGTGCCGGGCGCCTTGGGGCCGCCGATCTGAATCACCGCGCGAAGCTGTGGCAGCCGCTCCGCCTGCAATTCGCCGGCTTTCGACGTTGCGAGTTCCGGCAAGAGCGTGTTCAGCATCTCCATGTAGTTGGAGGTCTTGAACGCGGTGGCGGTGACGATTCCCGCGCAGCCGACCTTTGCCAGCGCGAACTCAAGCTCGCTCAGGCGATAGGCCGGATTGATGGTGACGAGAATCAGTCCCGCCTTCGCGGCGGCGAACTGCGTCAGCGTCCACTCGGGCCGGTTCAGCGACCACACCCCGATCCGCGCGCCGCGTTCCAGCCCAAGCGCGAGAAACCCCGCCGCCAGCGCGTCGACGCGCGCGGCAAATTCCTTCCACGTCCAGCGGACGTCATGGCTCGGCGAAACCAGCGCCTCGCGATTGGCCCATCGTTGCGCGGCCCGATCGAGGCAGCGTCCGATGGTGTCCCCCAGCAGCGGCGCGTCGGAAATGCCGCAGACGTAGCTGTCGATGGTGTCGGTCAAGTGCGTTCCTCCATGCGTCAAGCACGCTTGCAATGGAATCGCTGCGCAATATCCGCGCCGTCATTGCCTGCGACAAACGCGAAGCGTTTGCGCAAGGGAGCGCAAGCGACGAAGCAATCCATTCTTCCTTTTAGTAGCACGATGGATTGCTTCGCTTCGCTCGCAATGACGGTCTCTAGCAGACGCTCCTTACGCCGCCTTCTGCCCCGCATCGAGCCCGGCATAAATTCCGCGCTCGAAGCCGGCGAAAGTCTCCAGCGCCTTGGCGTCGGCGAACGGCAACAGCTGCATCAGGATCAAGCCGGCGACGTTGCGCGCCGGGTCGATCCAGAAATAGGTGTTGGCGAGACCGGCCCAGGCGAGGCTGCCGGCGCTGCGGCCTTCCGGGGTCTTGGCGGTGTTGATGAGGAACGAGAGCCCCCACTTCTTGACGATGTCGGGATAGAGATCGACATCGTTGGTGTAGGCGGGCAGCGCCGTCGGCATCCTGCCCATGGTGAGGTCGCCGATGTTGTTCTGGCCCATCTGCGCCACCGTCTCCGGCTTCAGCACCTGATTGCCGTTGCCGCGGCCCTTGTTGAGGATCATCTGGGTGAACTTGATATAGTCGGCCGCCGTGCCATAGAGCCCGCCGCCGCCCATGTGGAATTCCGGCGCCTGTTCGAGCTCGAAAGGCATCGGCGCCAGCGCGCCATCCGGCCCGCGCGCATGCATGCCGACGAGACGCTTTCGCATCGCGTCCGTGATCTTGAAGCCGGTGTCGTTCATGCCGAGCGGGGCGAACATGTTCTCGCGCAGGTAGACATCGAGCTTCTTGCCGCTGGCGGCTTCCACCGCCTTGCCGACGAAATCGATATTGGTGCCGTATTCCCAGCGCGTGCCGGGATCGGTCATGACCGGCGTCTTCAGCGCGGCGTTCAGGCAGGAGATGATGCCGGGCGTGGCGGTCTTCTCGAGGTATTTTCCGAGGTCGCCGTTCCACATGTCGTAGGCAAAGCCCGCGGTATGCGTCATGAGCTGGCGCAGCGTGATCGGCTTCTTCGCTGGCCGCAGTTTCGGCTCGCCGCTGGCGTCGAAGCCTTCCAGCACCTGTGGCGAGGCGAGGTCGGGCAGCAGCTTGCCGATCGGCTCGTCCAGCGACAGCTTGCCTTGTTCCACGAGCTGCATGCCGGCGGCCGTGGTGATCGCCTTGGTCATGGAGGCGATCCAGAACACGCTGTCTGTTGTCATGGCGTCGTCTTTTCCAAGGTCGCGCTTGCCGGCCGCGCCCTGGTAGATCACGTCGTTCCCGGTCGCTGCCATCGCGACCACGCCTGGAATTTCCCTGGCCTCGCTCTTGGTACGCAGAATCTGATCGATCTCGGCATTGCTTTGCATGGGTCACCTCCCGCTGTTTTTTTATGGCAGTGGTGCGATCTTCCTCCCGCCGGTCCGATCCCGCAAGCGTCGGGAACAAGGCCGCCGACAATGTCGCAGGCTCGTGATGGGTAACGGGTGCGGGACACCGAACTGCAACACCTGGCCGCAATCCGCGGGGGATGAGGCCGTATCGCCGTGACCGGCTTAACCATCCACGATATCGTGATTTCGCCACGATTCCCTAAGCTGTATTTTTTCAGTAATGCGTTCTGATTCCAGCAGAAACGTTGCGCGTAGGCTGGCCCCATTAACCAGAAATAGCCGCATTTCAACGCTTGCGAGGCCTGACGATATGATTTCGACCTGGAGTGAATGGAAGCGATATCCCCGCCCCGGACGTGGCGAAAACATCGAGGCGCCGATCACCCCCGGCATCTATGAAGTCCGCATCGCCGGGACCGGCGCGCTGTATTCCTTCGAAGCCGTCGACAACGTCGCCCAGGCGCTGGCGCAACTCTCGGTCGGTTCCAAATCATGGTTCAGCCGCCGCGAGCCAAAATTACCCGACCTCGAATACCGCACCTGCGCCACGTCCTCGAAGGCCGACGCCAAGGCCGCCGCGCAGCGCATGATCGGCCGCCGCGAAACGTATATGAGCGGCGCGGCCTGATTGACCCTCAACTTAGCTTGAACCAGGGCTGCGTTGGCAGCCGATGCATCGCCGATGATATCGGCCTATACTCCGGGGAACTTCCAGAAACTCCCGAGGAGTAACGCCATGAACCCGCCCGTCGCCGCTCGCGCACAAGCCTCCCAGCCCTCCCTGCACGACCGCCTGAAGGACCCCTCGCTGCTGCGGGACCGTTGCTATATCGATGGCGCCTGGGTCGGCACGCCAGCCAATCCCGTCACCAATCCGGTCAATGGCGTCGAACTGGCGAAAGTGCCGAAGCTCGGCACCGCGGAAGCGACGCAGGCCGTAGAGGCCGCCGAGCGCGCGTTCCCGGCCTGGGCAAAACTCACCGCCAAGCAACGCTCCAACATCCTGCGCAAATGGTTCGACCTCATCATCGCCAACCGCGAAGACCTCGCGCTGATCCTGACGTCGGAGCAGGGCAAGCCGCTGGCGGAAGCGCTCGGCGAGGTCGATATCGGCGGCGCCTATGTCGAATTCTTCGCCGAGGAAGCCCGCCGCGTCTACGGCGAAACCATTCCGACCCAGCGGCCGGATGCGCGGCTGCTCGCGATCAAGCAGCCGATCGGCGTCTGCGGCGCCATCACGCCGTGGAATTTCCCGTGCTCGATGATCACCCGAAAGGTCTCGCCGGCGCTCGCCGCCGGCTGCACGGTGGTGCTCAAGCCGGCCAACGAAACGCCGCTGACGGCGCTGGCGCTGGTCGCGCTCGCCGAAAAGGCCGGCGTGCCGAAGGGTGTGTTCAACATTCTCACCGGCAATTCGTCAGCAATCGGCAAGGTGCTGTGCGAACATCCGGCGGTGCGCTTCGTCGGCTTCACCGGATCGACCGAGGTCGGCAAGATCCTCTATCAGCAGGCCGCCGTGGGCGTGAAGAAACTCGGCCTCGAACTCGGCGGCAACGCGCCGTTCGTGGTGTTCGACGACGCCGACATCGACGCGGCGGTCGAAGGCGCCATCGTCTCGAAGTACCGCAACATGGGCCAGACCTGCGTTTGCGCCAACCGCCTCTACGCCCAGGACAAGATCTACGATCAGTTCGTCGAAAAACTCTCCAAGAAAGTTGCGGCGATGAAGATCGGCGACGGCACCGAAGCGGGCGTGGTGCAGGGGCCGCTGATCAACATGGAAGCGGTCGACAAGGTCGAAAAGCACATCGCGGACGCGGTCAAGGGCGGCGCGAAAATCGTCACCGGCGGCAAGCGCCATGCGCTCGGCGGCAGCTTCTTCGAGCCCACGGTGCTGGCGAACGTGAAGCCGGACGCGCTGGTGGCGCACGAGGAAACATTTGGTCCGCTGGCGCCGGTGTTCCGCTTCAAGGACGAGGCCGAGGTGATCGCGATGTGCAACAACTCGCCGTTCGGCCTCGCGTCGTATTTCTACTCGCGCGATCTCGGCCGCGTCTGGCGCGTTGCCGAGGCGCTGGAGTCCGGCATGGTCGGCGTTAACACCGGGCTGATCACGACCGAAGTCGCACCCTTCGGCGGCGTGAAGGAGTCGGGCCTTGGCCGCGAAGGTTCGCATCACGGCATGGAAGAATATGTCGAGATCAAATACGTGATGATGGCGGGTGTGTAGCCAGAGCTGATTTGTCGTCCTCGCGAATGCGGGGGCGACAGCTTATGTCAATCGCAATGACGCGATCAGATCTTGAGCTCGCTACCCGTCACCCGCCGAAACGCTTCCAGATAGCGCTTGCTGGTCGCATCCACCACGCTGTCGGGCAACGGAGGCGGCGGCGCGTCGCCGTTCCAGCGGCCGGCGCGGCGTTCGCCGTCGAGATAGTCGCGCAGCGGCTGCTTGTCGAAGCTCGGCTGCCCCTGGCCGGGCTTGTAGACATCGACCGCCCAGAACCGTGAGCTGTCTGGCGTCATCACCTCGTCGATCAGGATGATGCGGCCATCCCTGTCGCGGCCGAACTCGAACTTTGTATCGGCAATGATGATGCCTTGCTTGCGGGCGGTCTTTTCGCCGAACTCATAGACCGTGCGCGCCATGCTCTCGAGCTTCGCGGCGACATCGTCACCCAGAATCTCGCGCACCCGTGCGATCGTGATGTTTTCGTCATGGCCGGTCTCGGCCTTGGCTGCAGGGCTGAAAATCGCGGGCTCGAGTTTTTCGCTTTCGACAAGGCCCGCCTTCAGCTTCTCGCCGGCGAGTGTCCCGGACGCGACATATTCCTTCCAGGCCGAGCCCGAGATGTAGCCGCGGATCACGCATTCGACAGGGAAGACAGTGGTGCGCCGGCACAGCATCGCGCGTCCGGCGATGTCGGCGCGGTGGTTCTTCAGCTTCGGCACCGCGCGGATGATTTCGTCGGCATCGGCGCTGATCATGTGATGCGGCACCACGCCTTCGAGCTGGCGGAACCACCAGGCGCTGATCTGGGTCAGCACCGCGCCCTTCATCGGAATGGT
>PNLC01000332.1 GCA_013822885.1 Bradyrhizobium sp. | reverse complement strand
AGCGAGCGGCGGATGACGTCGAAATCGAGATTGGCGAACATGGCTATTTCCCCGTGATATAGCCGGGGATCGCCAGGCTGCGTTCGAGGAAACGCATGCCGGTGACGACGACGATGTTGATGGCGAGATACATCACGGTCGCGGCGGTGAAGGCCTCGAACACCTGAAACGAGAACTCCTGCATGGCGCGTGCCTGGCCGGTGAGTTCGATCAGGCCGATGGTGATCGCCACGGAAGTATTCTTGACGGTGTTGAGGAATTCGGACGTCAGCGGCGGCAGGATGATGCGGAACGCCATCGGCAGCAGCACGTAGCGATAGCCCTGCCCCGTCGTCAGCCCGAGCGCCGTCGCGGCCTGCTTCTGGCCGCGCGGCAGCGAGGCAATGCCCGCGCCCAGTTGCACGGCGACGCGCGCCGACATGAACAGGCCGATCCCGATCGCGGCCGTCCAGAACGGCGCGTTCGGAAGCTGCTTCAGCCACAACCCCGCGGCGCGCGGCAGCAATTCGGGCAGCACGAAGAACCAGAGAAAAAGCTGCACCAGCAGCGGCATGTTGCGGAAGAACTCGACGTAGCAGAAACCGATCCAGGACGCGGTTTTCGACGGCAGCGTGCGCAGGATGCCGACGATCGTGCCGGCGATCAGCGCGATGACCCAGGCCAGCAGCGCCGTCTTGATGGTAAGCCAAAGTCCCGACAGCAACAAATCGAGATAGGTCCCGCTCCCGGTCGGGTTCGGCTCGAAGAATATCTGCCAGTTCCAGTTATAGCTCACAGGGCCCCTACCGTCCGCCGTGTCGCATCACGACACCACGCTCATGCAATGACCGGGCCATTCTCCCCAAGAAAATGGCCCGGTCAAATCTATTGCCCAACCTCATCCTGAGGAGCGGCGTCTTCGCCGCGTCTCGAAGGATGAAAGCCCGACTGTGGCCTCATGGTTCGCCCGGCGATGCGAAGCATCATCCGGAGACGGCGCTGACGCGCCTCCTCACCATGAGGGTCTATCGTTACTTGTACGAATCCGGATCCGGCGAGTCGGACGGCTTGGCGAATACATTCTTCAGTTCAGCGCTGATCGGCGTGTTCAGGTTCAGCCCCTTGGGCGGAACCTTCTGCGTGAACCATTTGTCGTAGATCTTCTGGCCCTCACCGCCGGTATAGACCGCAGCGATCGCGGCATCGACGACTTTCTTGAAGGCCGGATCGTCCTTGCGCAGCATGATGCCGTAAGGCTCGGGCTTCGAGAACGCATCCTTGGAGATGACGTAATCAGCCGGCGCCTTCGAGCCGGCAACCAGGCTCGCCAACAGGATATCGTCCATCACGAACGCGACGGCGCGGTCGGTCTCGACCATCAGGAACGCCTCGGCATGATCCTTGGCCGGGATGATGTTGATGTTGAGACCGCGCGCTGCGTTGGCCTCGGTCAGCTGCTTGATGTTGGTGGTGCCGGCGGTGGAAACCACCGACTTGCCCTTCAAATCGTCGATTGCGTTTATCTTGCTCGCCTTCTTGCTGACGTAACGGCTCGCGGTCAGGAAGTGGGTGTTGGTGTAGGCGATCTGTTTCTGGCGCTCGACATTGTTGGTGGTCGATCCGCATTCGAGATCGATGGTGCCGTTGGCAAGCAGCGGGATGCGGGTCGACGAGGTCACCGGATTGAGCTTGACCTCGAGCTTGTCGAGCTTGAGCTCCTTCTTCACGGCATCGACGATCTTGTAGCAGAGGTCCATCGCGTAGCCGATCGGCTTCTGGTTGTCGTCGAGATAGGAGAAGGGAATGGAGGAATCGCGAAAGCCGAGTGTGATGGCGCCGGTGTCCTTGATGTTCTTCAGCGTCCCCGTGAGCTCCTGCGCCGTCGCCGGGCCGGCAAAAAGCGCAGCGGCGGCGAGCAGATAACCGATAGTCTGACGGTGTTTCACGTAACTTCTCCTTTAAAAGGCTACTGATGATTGCTCATCGACCCATACCTGGCGACTTGCCAGGTAGCTTACGAACCAGCCTGCCGGATAGTTTCGCCGGCAACCCAGAACCTGTCTTTGCACGGCCGCCCCGCTACCCGGGACTATACCTGCACAATTCGGACCAAAACAGATCTCATGCGATCGCCTACCTACCGGCGGCCGGTGCGCTCCGCTTCGATGGCCACGATGCGGTCGAGGACCGGCGCAATGTAGCGGCGAAACTGTTCGGGATTTTCGCTCATTGGGAAATGACCTAGCTGCTCCATGATGGTGACGCTGGCGCCCCCGATGGCGGCGGCGGTCCGTTTCGTATCTTCCGGCGTGCAGGAGAAATCATACTCGCCGGTGAGCAAGAACAGCGGGCATACTTTAGTATCGATCCTCTCGACTCTTCCCCTCAGATCGCCGTCGACCCGATAGAAATACAGGTCCCCCTTGAACACCCCCGGCCCACCCTGCTTGTAGGCCCATAGCGTCTCGGCCCGGGAGTTCGCCGGGCTTTGGGGCGCCATCAGGCCGGACACCAGCGCGGCGCAGACTTCGCCGCCGTGGACATCGGGGCGGTTCAACCATGCCGTGTCATACCAGGGCGACTGGAAATCGGCGCCCTCCAATCCGATGAGGGCGCGGAATTCGGCGGCATGATCGATCGCCAGATTGAGGACGATGCGGCCGCCGATCGAGCAGCCCATCACCACCGGTCGGTCCAGTTGCAGCGCCCTGCAGAAAGCGCGGATGGTCTGCGTATAGCGCGCGGTCGTAAGCTGATACTCCGTGCCATCCCAGCTTGCCGGCGGGTTCGACTTGCCATGCCAGGGCATATCGAAGGCGATGATGCGAAATTTCTTCGCGAACTCCTTGTCCGCCAGCAGATGCCGCCACTGCCTTCCATCCGAGCCCGCGGTGTGCAGGCAAACAAGAGGGATGCCCTCACCGCTTTCCTCGAAATAGATGCGATACATTTCGCCGTCGATGTCGACGTGCACGTAGCGACCGACGATCGGTTCGATCATGCCGTTCATGACACGACCGTTGCGGGTTGCCGCGGCAGCGCCAGCACATCCTTGAAGTACTGCAGATGCGTCATGAATGGATGCAGGTCGCCTTCCAGCACAGCCTCCCCGCGCTTGGTCAACGCCAGCAGGTCGTGAAAACCCGGACGCGGTGCGACCTGCCAATACTCCGTCCAGGCCGCAACCGAAGCGCGATAGGAAAATTGCCAGGATCGCATCAGGACCGGCGCCGGCGTCAGGTCGACGATGCGTCCCTGCCGGATCGAAGCATGGAAGGCATGGTTAACGGGGCCGAGCAGGCATTCGCAGTCGAGAAAGCGCCCACGCGCGATCAGGGCCGGCGTATTTTGGAGAAGCGCAGGAATGCCGGCGAACGCCTCGATGATAGCGGCGTCGGTTGCGGTCGAAGCTGAAATCATGGGCTCCAGGCGGGGCTTCCTGCCATGCCGCCATTGGCAGGGATCGGAACCGGTCGTTCCGGCCGGCATATGATGGCCCGAAACAACCTCATCTCGCAAGGCATCCTGTCCTTGAGCTTTCCTTGATTATTGCTTGGTCCGATCTCCATCGACTACCACGGGATACCGGGAAAATTCCGCATCTCGGGATGCCGCAGCGCGGGCCACCGCGGTCAATACGCTTTTCTTCTCAGACGATTTCGTGGAAGATCGACCCCAGGAAAGTAAATAACGCGCCTCGGATCAACGAGGCAGCAAGGGAGCATTTGACATGTCTGGACGTCACTATTTTGGCATCGCTATCGCCGCTGTCGGCATGCTGCTATCTGCCGTCGCCGGCGCGCAGGAATATCCCACCAAGCCAATCACGCTGATCGTGCCGTGGCCGGCGGGCGGCTCGACCGACATCTCGATGCGCGCGATTGCCGAGAGCGCATCGAAGGTGCTCGGCCAACCGATCGCCATCGACAACAAGGCCGGCGGCAGCGGCACGGTCGGCCCGGCCACCATGGCGGCAGGCGCCAAGCCCGATGGCTATACCCTCGCGCAAATTCCGATCACGGTGTTCCGGCTGCCGCTGATGCAGGACGTCTCCTGGGATCCGGCCAAGGACTTCACCTACATCATCCACCTCACCGGCTACACGTTCGGCGTCACCACCAATGCGGAGTCGCAGTTCAAGTCCTGGCAGGACGTGGTCGACTTCGCCAAGAAAAACCCCGGCAAGGTGACCTATGCGACGCCGGGCGCCGGCACCTCGCTGCACATCGGCATGGAGCAGATCGCGGGCCTTGCCGGCATCAAGCTGACGCAAGTCCCGTTCAAGGGCGGCGCCGAAACCAATGCCGCGGTGCTTGGCCAGCACACGATGCTGCAGGCGGACTCGACGGGATGGCGACCGCTGGTCGACGCCGGCAAGCTGCGGCTCCTGATGGTGTGGACCTCGGCGCGCTCGCCGAACTTCCCCAACGTGCCGACCCTGAAGGAGCTCGGCTATCCCATGGTCTACGATTCGCCGTTCGGTATCGCCGGACCGAAGGGCATGGACCCCAAGATCGTCGCCAAGCTGCACGATGCCTTCAAGAAGGCGCTGGACGACCCGGCGGTGATCGCCACCCTCGCCAAGTTCGACATGGTGCCGAACTACAAGAACACCGAGGACTACAAGAAATTCGTGGTCGAGGTCACCGATTCCGAACGCAAGGTGATCGAGACGCTCGGATTGGGCAAGAAGACGAACTAATCACCGGTCGCGTCCCGGGCGCGACGCAGCGCGTGCGCGTTGCGCTGCGTTCGGGGGACGACCTGAAAGCAATTCAATGAGTAACGACACCAACGTTAAATTCCGCCTCAACAATTCCGAATTGTGGGGCGGGCTGATCGGCCTCGCGCTCGGCGGGTTTGTGGTCTGGTCGGGATTAAAGCTGAAGCTTGGCACCATCAACGACCCCGGTGCCGGCTTCGTGCTGTTCTATACCGGGATCCTGATGTGCCTGTTCGCCGCCTCGATCATCTTTTCGGCGCTGACCGAAGGTGGGCCGACGCTCGGCTCACGCTGGGAGAACACTCGCTGGACCAAGCCGCTGCTGGTGATCGTCTGCCTGATCGGCTTTTCCTTCGCGCTCAACCCGCTCGGCTTCCTGTTGTCAGCGATACCGCTGATGTTGCTGCTGTTGCGCGTGGTTGATCCGGTGCGCTGGACGCTCGCCATTCCGATCGCCGTGCTGGCTCCGCTCGGCATGTGGTGGGTCCTCAAGCGCCTGCTCCTGATCCAGTTGCCTTCCGGCATGTTCGAGATCGGCTGACCGCACCATGGACACGCTCATCAATGTCGCCCATGGCTTCGGCGTCGCGCTGCAGCCTGTCAACCTGATCTACTGCTTCATCGGCGTCTTCATCGGCACGCTGGTCGGCGTGCTGCCGGGCATCGGCCCGATCTCGGCGATGTCGCTGCTG
>PNLC01000331.1 GCA_013822885.1 Bradyrhizobium sp. | reverse complement strand
GGCCGGCAAGGACATCGAAGGCGCGGTGCAGCGCCTCGCGCAGATGGCGCGCGCCGCCGGCCTGCACGTGATTCTCGCCACCCAGCGTCCCTCAGTCGACGTCATCACCGGTACCATCAAAGCGAACTTTCCGACCCGCATCGCATTTCAGGTCACCTCGAAGATCGACAGCCGCACCATCCTCGGCGAGATGGGCGCCGAGCAACTGCTCGGCCAGGGCGACATGCTCTACATGGCCGGCGGTGGCCGCATCAGCCGTGTCCACGGCCCGTTCGCCTCCGACGAGGAAGTCGAGAAGGTGGTGCGCCATCTCAAGACACAGGGTCAGCCGGAGTATCTGGAAGCCGTCACCGCGGAAGAACCGACCGACGAGGACGGCGCGGTGTTCGATTCCACCGGAATGGGCAGCGACGGGGCCGGCGACCTGTTCTCGCAGGCCGTTGCGATCGTCAAACGCGACCGCAAGGCCTCGACTTCCTATATTCAACGGCGGCTTCAGATCGGCTATAACCGCGCCGCGTCATTGATGGAGCGGATGGAACTCGAAGGCATCGTCGGGCAGGCAAATCACGCCGGCAAACGCGAAATTCTGGTCGAGGAAGAAGAAGGCGGATTCTAGACCCGGCCGCCAGGATCGGCCTGGAAGCACTCATTTTCACGGAAAAACGATATCCCCTTTGGTCGAAAGCGCGATAAAATGGCCCGCGGCGACGCGTCGAATAGAGATCCAGAATATTGATGGCACAACGATACATACACCGTGGGCTGCTTTGCGGACTGGCGCTGCTGATCGCCACATCAGGCGCGAGCTTCGGCACGGCTGCATTCTCGCAGGCCGTTCCGGTTCCAAAACCCGCGCCCAAGGCGCGCGACGGCGGCCTGCAGCTCAGCGCGCAGGACAGACCTCTTACCACCGGCACAACGCAAACCCCGCCGACGCCAGTGATTCCCAATCCAAACCGCAACGTGCCGGCCAATGTGTTCGCGACTTTCGATGCCAATCAGAAGGCGCAGGCCGCACGGGTGAGCACCTATCTGTCGTCGCTGCAGACGCTGGTCGGAAATTTCGTGCAGGTAGGGCCCGACGGCAGCAAGACCAAGGGCGATTTCTATATCCAGAAGCCGGGCAAGGTGCGTTTCGAGTATGACGACCCGACGCCGATCGCGATCATCGCCGACGGATCGTCGCTGGCCGTGCGCGACAAGAAGCTTTCGACCCAGGACATCTATCCGCTGTCGCAGACCCCACTGCGCTTCCTGCTGTCGGACCGGATCGATCTGCTGAAGGATACCAATGTCGTCAGCGTCACCGCCGACGATGTCTTCATCAGTGTCACGATCGAAGAAAAGCAGGCGCTGATCGGCACCAGCCGCCTGATGCTGATGGTCGGCGCCAAGGACGGTCAGCTCAAGCAGTGGACGGTGACCGATCCGCAGGGTTACGACACCACGGTTGCGGTCTACAATCTGGATTCTTCCAGGAAGGTCGATCCCGGCCTGTTCAAGATCGACTTCACCAACTACCAGGTCCCGCCGGGCTAGCTACGCGTTGTGTAGCCTGTAGGATGGGTTGAGCGCAGCGAAACCCATCAATTCCGCGCGCGGAGAGATGATGGGTTTCGCTGCGCTCTACCCATCCTACGAAGCACTTCCTGTTCGAAGGCAGCAGAAAGACGTGGATGGCCGGGTCAGGTACGGACATGATGGGCCGCAAATTCTGCTACATCAGCCCGCATGCGTTTCTCCCTCACGACCTGGAATATCAACTCGGTGCGGCTACGCATCGACATCGTCGCCAAATTCCTGAAATCGGCGCGCCCGGACGTGCTGTGCCTGCAGGAAACCAAATGCATCGACGATGCATTCCCGCTGAAGCGTTTCAAGCGGCTCGGCTATGAACACGTCGCGCTGAACGGGCAGAAGGGTTATCACGGCGTCGCCATCGTTTCGAAGCTGCCGTTCGAGACCACCGATATCAGAACCTTCTGCGACAAGATCGACTCGCGCCATATCTCGGTGGCATTCGGTGAAAGGGCGCAGCTTGCAAAGCCGCTGGTGCTGCACAATTTCTACGTTCCCGCCGGCGGCGACATTCCGGACCCTGTTCTGAACCCCAAGTTCGATCACAAGCTGAAATTTCTCGACGAGATGAAGGCGTGCGAGCCGTTGCATCCGCGCGGCGACGACCGCCACATCCTGGTCGGCGATCTCAACGTCGCGCCGCATGAAAACGACGTGTGGTCGCACAAGCAGCTGCTGAAGGTGGTCTCGCACACCCCGATCGAATGCGAGAAGCTCTTGGCTGCACAGGCCCATGGCGAATGGTTCGACGTGGCGCGGATGCGGATTCCGCTCTCGGAGAAGGTTTATACGTGGTGGAGCTACCGTGCCGCCGACTGGACCGTGGGCGATCGCGGCCGCAGGCTGGATCATATCTGGGTCTCGCGTGCGCTGAAGGATGGCGTCAGCGATTTCAGGATCACCCGCGACGCACGGAGCTGGGAGCGCCCGTCCGATCATGTGCCTGTCACGGTGACGCTGGACGTGTGAACTAGAATCAGGTGCTGAGCTTGGCGCCGGCCATCACGATATCGCTGGCGAGCTGGCTGGTGCGGGTGGCGATTTCGTCGCGCAGCCGGCGCGCCGCAACGGGATCGCTTTCCAGCACGCGCTGAAACAGGCTGCGTGCCACCCTGATCACGGTTGAATTCTCGATCGCGACGGCACTGGACGGCCGCCGCATTGCGACGATCAGCGCCAACTCGCCGATCAGCGAGCCGGGCCCTGCAACGACTTCGGCATCGCCATCCTCGACGCGGATCGCGCCGCGCCGCACGATGTAGCCTGCATCCGCTTCGTCACCGGCATTGAACAGATAATCGCCGTTCGAATAGTCGCGCTGTTCGGAGCCGATCGCGAGCATGCGCAAGGCGGCGGTTCCCAACAGGTGCAATGTCGGGACCCGATCGAGCAGGGCTACATCATCTTCGATCGACATACGGACCGGGGATACGCAACAGGTTCAGAACCGAGGCTCTAGTGACGGCGATTCCTATCACGGCACCAGCTTGTAGCCACCCGCTTCCGTTACAAGTATCTCCGGATTGGCGGCGTCCTTTTCGATCTTCTGCCGCAGCCGGTAGATGTGGGTTTCCAGGGTGTGCGTGGTGACGCCCGAATTATAGCCCCAGACTTCCTGCAGCAGCGTCTCGCGCGACACCGGCATCTGGCCGGCCCGATACAGGAAGCGCAGGATCGCGGTCTCCTTTTCGGTCAGCCGCACCTTCCGGGCATTGGCGCCGGTCAGCATTTTGGAGCCGGGGCGGAAGCTGTAGGGACCGACGGAGAATACCGCATCCTCGCTGGCCTCGTGCTGCCGAAGCTGCGCCCTGATCCGGGCAAGTAGCACCGCAAAGCGGAACGGCTTGGCCACGTAATCATTGGCACCTGATTCGAGGCCGAGAATGGTGTCGGAATCGGTATCGTGGCCCGTCAGCATGATGATCGGCGCCTTGAAGCCGCCCTTGCGGAGGCTGCGCACCACCTCTCTGCCGTCGGTATCGGGCAAACCGACATCCATCAGAACCAGATCGGGGGAGTTGGCCTTCGCGGCGCTGGCGCCCTTGGCTCCGGTATCGACCGCGGAGGCTTCGAACTCCTCGTGCAGCGACAATTGTTCGACCAGGGTGTCGCGCAGATCGGTGTCGTCATCCACGATCAGGATCTTGCGGGCATTTGGCATAGGGTACGATCCTCTTGAGGCAGGCGGCGGACACAAGTGGGAGCGTCTCAAGCCGGGGCTCGGTCGGTGACAAACCTGATTCGCTGGCAGATTTCGCCAGCAGACCAAGCCATCACGTCCCGATTCGCTTTCAGGTAAGAGATTGTTACAGATTCACAAGCTTCGGCAGTCTATCCCAAATTTGAGCGGCGTTTGGATGAATGTCCTGTAATGCGAACGAAAAAGAGCAGTTGCGGCAGGGCAGGCAACCCCGGGATTTGGGCATTGGCATGGGAAGTAAAGAGTTTTCAATCACTTATTGGACAGATGCGCGTGATCGGCCGCTTTCTGCGATCGGCGTTCGACCGGCCGCTGGCGATCCGCGCCGGGGCTGGCTCACCGCCGACGGCTGGACCGTGCCGGTGGCACTTGGTCGCGGCGGCATCCTTGCGAACAAGCGCGAGGGCGACGGCGGAACCCCCCGCGGCACTTTCTACCCCCGGCAGTTATGGTGGCGCGCCGACCGCCACCCGAAGCCGCTTACCTTTCTGCCGGTCCGGCCGATCCGGCCCGAAGATGCCTGGTGCGAAGACCCGCAGGACCGCCACTACAACCAGCCGATCCGCCTGGTCCGCGATCAGGCCGGCGACCGGCTGACGCGCGAGGATCACCTCTACGATTTCATCGTCGAGATCGATCACAACGCAGCGCCACGAATTGCCGGCCGGGGCAGCGCCGTATTCCTGCATCTGGCCCGTACCAATTTTTCGCCGACGGCGGGATGCGTCTCGATGACGAAATCCGCCATGCTGCGGCTGTTGCGGCGAATGGGTCCGCGAACCAAGATCATCATCGGCTGACCGGGAAAAGCACCATGCTCGACAAGAACGCGATAGCGGCGGCATCGAAGGTCCTGCACGACCATTGGCGCGGCGGCACCAGACTGGCTGGCCTTGATGCCGCTCAACGTCCGCACGATCGCAACGAGGCTTACGCGATCCAGGCAGCGATTGAGCAATACTCTTCCGCGCCCTTGTTTGGCTGGAAGATCGCAGCCACCAGCGAGGCCGGACAGAGGCATATCAATGTCGACGGCCCGATGGCGGGGCGTATCCTGGCCGAGACCGTGATTGCTGATCGTGGCACGGCCTCGATGGCCGGCAACGACATGCGCGTGGCCGAGCCCGAATTCGCCTTCCGCATGGGCGTGGATTTGCCGGCGCGTGCGGCGCCCTACACGGTTCAGGAAGTTCTCGATGCGGTCGACACGCTGCATCCCGCCATCGAGATTCCGGATTCGCGCTTTGCGGACTTCGTCAGTGCCGGCGCCGCGCAGATCATCGCCGACAATGCCTGCGCGCATCTGTTTGTGCTCGGGCCTGCCGCGACCGCGGACTGGCGCGCGATGGATCTCATAGAGGAGCGGCCCGTCGTTACGATGCGCGGTGAAAAGTTTGTGGGTCACGGCAAGAACGTGCTCGGTGATCCCCGCGTCGCGCTGACATGGCTCGCCAACGAACTGCGCCAGCTTGGCGTGACGCTGAAGGCGGGGCAGATCGTCACCACTGGCACCTGCCATCCACCGTTGCCAATTCAATCAGGCGATTCCTGCGCCGTCGATTTCGGAGCGCTCGGCAAAGTGTCGGTGGGGTTTAGGTAGACCCTATCCTCGTCATTGCGAGCGAAGCG
>PNLC01000330.1 GCA_013822885.1 Bradyrhizobium sp. | reverse complement strand
CCGCGATCAGCCGCTGCACCTCCGCGCGCCGCGCGGGCGGGATCTTCATGTCAAACGCGCAGGCCAGATGCAGCGCCTCGATCTCGGGCATCCAGGTGAAGGAGAGTTGATAGTCGGTCCAGTCGCCCTTGGAGACGATGGTGACTTCGTCCTCGCCGGAGCGCTCGAACGCCCAGTTGTTATCGGTAGCGATGTCCTCGACCACCCCTAGCGGGTTGATCGGGGATTCAATGATGCCTTCGAGGAGGGACATTCCGTCTCGACCTTGTTTCTTGGATTCTTCTGACACTCACGGGCGGCAGCGCGCTTTGACTCTGCGTCGCTGCCGATTGCAATTCCCGTTCGCTTGGTCTCCCGGGGCCTGCCGAGGCTCAAGTGATGTGATTTGCGGAATCTGCGCAACTCACCCCTGAGTCCGTCCACAGGCCAAAGCGCCGTCGTCCACAGTTGATCGCGGTTACAATCTTGATGAGAACAAACCGGAATCAGATTCCCAGATCAAGGAATCTTGATGCCACAATGGTTAATGGGTGGTTAAGTTTCTTTGGGATGGCCTCGCTCTGGTCCAGCAAGGCACGTTATTCGGCCATGAATCGGCCTGCCGGACTCTGCTTCGGCGCTATCGTTCGCGCGCAACGAGCGGGCATGCCTCGATCGTGGTCCCGAGCCATGCACCCTCGATTTCGACGCAGGACTTCGACGCATCTACCTGGAGACCATATCGTTCGAGCAATTGCTCGCGGATCGGCTTGCCGCGCGTATGCAGTTCCCATGCGCCGCCCGGCAGCGGATTCTTCAGCGCGGTGCGGATGCGGCGGTCGAACTCACCGTCCGGGACGATGGGCATCGCGATGTCGGCGATCTGGTAGAACCGCGACGCTGGCGGCAGCACAGTGGTGACATAGGCCAGCGGCTTGTCGAGAAGGAAATAGGCCGCGGGCTGTTCAAGCGGTTTTGCGATGGTTGGATTGTAGGGATTGGACCACGGGCGGCGGAACCAGTCTCCGGGCTGCGACCACAGCGCAATCAACACGGTGGTAGCGGCCATCACGGAATTTGAGCGCATCGCCGATGCGTGCGGCAGGCTTGCGTCGGGCCGGCCAGCCAGCGAGCGGGCGATCAGCAGCACGATCAGCGGTGCACACAGAAGCTCCAGAACGATGGCGTAGCGCTGAATCGCAAACAGGATGAGCCACATCGCGTAGGAGACGGTAAAGAAAAGCAGAAACTGAATGTCCCGCTGCGTGAAGATGGCCGCGCGGATGATGAGAGAGCGGCCGATGGCGAACAGGATCAACACCATCGCGACGGCAAATCGCGCATCGCGAAACGGATACTCCGAACTCCTGTTGTCGCCGAGCAGCCAGTAGAACGGATAGGCGAGAGCGTCGAGGTAGCCGCGCGGCGAGAATTGCCAGTCCATGATGTTCATCGGGACCAGTTCGGGCGACCGGAACACCGCGTTGAACAGCGGGAAAATCGGATTGCCCAGTTCACGCCAGAGCATCAGCCCCCACGCGCCGCCGGTCGCCAGCGCGCCGATCGCGCCGCCAACGCCAAGGCAGAGCGTTGCCGTCAGCGGCCGGGTCGCCGCGAGAACAGCGGCTGCCGCACCGAGCGCATAAACGACATTGGTCAGCTTCAGTCCGACGGCGGCGCCAATCAAAAGCCCGGCGAGGACATAGCGTCCGTGACGTCCGTCCGCCGACAGGATCAGGATGCATCCCCCAACGATCGGAAGCGCGGTGAGAATATCCGAGAAGCTCGTTCCGACCTCCGACAGCGTCATCGGGCCGACGGCGGCAATCAGGATCGACGCGCCGATCGCCCATGAGGTCGCCGCATCTCTCAGCAAGGCGCGCGAGAGGAAGTAGATCAGCAACAGGTTGAGGCCATGCACTGCGCCGAGGATCATCAGGCCATAGGGCAGCGGCAGCAGGTGGCGGAGATAATAGACCGGAAAATAGACGGTGGGGTTGAAGTAGGTCTGAAAGCCGGCCGGCAGCGCATCGATGGCATAGCGGCCGTTGACCAGGGCCCAGACATTATACTCGTGGTAATTCTGCCAATCCCAGTTGATGTCCTCGCCGACGAACCAGGTGTAGAGCGCGCCCGCCAGCAGCGAGCCGAGCGTGATGACGATCGGCACCAGCGCTTTGGTCCGGAAAATCGACATGTGCCAGGCCCGCTTGGCGGGCCTTCCAGAAGCGGTGCCGGAAACCTCAGCCGCGAGTGTCACGCTTGCCCCATCTGCGTCGCCCGGGGCGCCCCGCGGCTGGACGATAGACACATCTAGGATGCCGGCTTTAAGGATCCGTAAAGAAATCGGCTGCGCCGATGCGTGACACCGCTGGCGCGGACCATCACTTTTCGGCCACCTCCGCGATCAGCCTGCCGATCTCAAGCCAATCTGGACGATAAATCACTGCGCTCTGAAAGTCTTTCGACTCCGGGTCGGGCAGATTGAGGCTGTCCCCACAGCGCTGGCTCGAACAACGGTTGCGCCAGCCACTTGAAAGATTGCGCTATGACTATTCTTGAAGACGTCTTGTCCACCGCTGCCGCGCCAATTGCATGGCGCCGAACCTCCATTTTTCTGGCGCGCACGCGCCGCCTTGTCGATCGCCTGGTGGCGGCCGCGATTGCGCGTCGCGAGCGTCACGCTACGCTTGCGGTGCTGCGCCATCTCAATGGCCGCGAATTGAAGGACCTCGGGCTTGACCGCTCGCAAATCGGCCCCGGCCTCGATCAGGCTGCGGAGGAAAGGGCGCGGATCCAGATCGGTGTCCGTGCGGCTGGTCTGCCGGCGAGAGCGGACCTCTAACAGGTAGGGGGCTGCTGCCCTGTTGCCGCGGCATGGGGACATGCCTTTTCCCCATGCCAAAGCCGCTTGCTCCAATGGCGGCGTTTGGTCATATTTCCGCACAGGTCGTCCATTCCGGGCGGCCGATGTTCTCAGGGCGGGGTGAAAGTCCCCACCGGCGGTAAGGGTGACGTAGCCCAAGCCCGCGAGCGCCTTCATCTCGCACGAGAAGAAGGGTCAGCAGATTCGGTGTGATTCCGAAGCCGACGGTCATAGTCCGGATGAAAGAGAACGGTTGCGGCGGCTCGCGCATCTGTGCGTGGCCTGACGTCGTTCCGTATGCCCTGATTCTGGTCCTGAAAGAGGAAAGCCATGAATCAGATGTTGCAAGAGCCTGAAGTCCAATCCCAAACCACCGAAGCCAATCACGTCCCTGACGTGCCCGAGCTGCCGCCGGCGCCTACATATCCGCGTTTCGTCAAGCCGCAGCGCGTCGCCTTCGTGCAATCGTCGTGGCATCGCGATGTGGTCGAGGAGTGCCGCATCGCCTTCCTCGAAGAGATCGAGGCGCGGCACATCTCGCGCGCGCAGGTCGATCTGTTCGAGGTGCCGGGTTCGTTCGAGATCCCGCTGCATGCGCAACTGCTGGCCAAGACGCGGCGCTACACCGCCATCGTGGCCGCCGGCCTCGTCGTCGACGGCGGCATCTACCGTCACGAATTCGTGGCCGATACCGTGATCAAGGCGCTGATGGACGTCCAGCTGAAGACCGAGGTGCCGATATTCTCGGCGGTGCTGACGCCGAAGCAGTTCCACGACAGCGCGGTGCATCACGATTTCTTCCGCAAGCATTTTGTCATCAAGGGCATCGAAGTCGCGGAAGCCTGCGCCAGTACGCTGCACAGCCTGGAGCGGCTGCGCGGCCAGGTGGCGGCGGGGATTGTCTAGGCGTTCGCGGCGTTTACGCGCATCGCTTCTCGTTAAGAAAACGCGTCAAATAATGCATAGCGTTTTCGAGCGAAGCGGATCCCGGCTCGCGTCAAGGAAACGCGTCAACCAAAAATGAGACGGGAGCGGCCGATTGTCATTCCCGCCGCCGAACCTGTAAACTCGGCGGCGGGAGGAGGCCAGCCCGTGGAGACGGGCGGCCGAGGCGGCCATGTTCGAAGGACACGATCCTTATCTCGTCGCGCTCTCGGTGGCGATCGCGATCCTGGGAGGTTACACCGGCTTCGGCCTCACCGCGCGCATTCGCGGGACGCCGGACGCGAGCCATCGTGTGCTGCTCGCAGGCGCCGCGTTTTTTCTCGCCATCGGCATCTGGACCATGCATTTCGTCGGCATGCTGGCGGCGCCGTTGCCGGCCGGTACGGTCTATCTGGTCCTGCCCACCATCGTGTCGTTCCTGATTTGCGCGCTGGTCGTCGGCATTTCCCTGTTCTTCGTCAGCGTCGGTGAGCCGGCGGTTTCCCGCGTGGTGTCCTCGGCGGTGCTGCTCGGGGTCGGTATCGCCAGCATGCACTATGTCGGCATGCACGGGTTGTCCGGCAATTTCTCCATGACGCACGACGTCACCATGGTGCTGCTGTCGGTGCTGATTGCGATCGCCACGGCCTATGGCGGCCTGCGGGCGTTCCTGGCGCGGCAGGGCGGCGTGCAACTCGCGCTGAGCGCGGTCGCCTACGGCTTTGCGGTGTCGGGGATGCACTACACCGCGATGGCCGGCATGCACCTGGTTCCGCTGGCGCCGGGATCGCATCGTCACGTCGAAGGACTGGCCGCGTCGCCGCAAATTCTTTCGCTGGTCGTTGCGCTGCTCTGCTTCGTGATTGCCGCCGGCTTCCTGCTGTCGCTGGTGCCGGATCCCCGAAGGAAGATCGCGGCGTCGACGGGCCCGGTTGCCGCCATGCCCGGGGTGGTCCCCGGGACGGTCGCCCCCCCAGCCGCTGCGCTTTTCACGGATATCCCGTCGGCGGATCCCGGCTCGGCCACGGCCAGTCTGAGGCTTCGGCCGACGCCGCTCGGCGGTATCGGCCAGCCCCCCCGGCAAACGCCCGCACCCCGAATGCCGGTCGAAGGTGCCGACGGCACCCACTTCATCGACACCGCTGACATCAGGAGCGTCCGGGCGGACGCCCACTACACCAAGGTGCATGACGGTATCCGGGAACGGATGTGCCCGTGGTCGATCTCGGAGGCCGAAGCCCAGCTCGACCCCAGACTGTTCCTTCGGGTGCACCGCAGCCACATCGTGGCGATGGCGCACGTGACCCTGGTTCGCAGGGAGGGCGACGGCGCGATCGTCGAACTCGACGGTCCGTCGCCACATCGCGTGCCGGTAAGCCGCGCCAGGATCGCCGAGGTGAAGGCCCGGCTGGGCTTGGTCAAGCGGCACGCCTCCTGACCGGGCGGGCAAAGACTGGATTAGGTCGGTAAGGCTGACGCATTTCGTGCGCCTCTGTCCGCATTTCGTGCGCTTTTCCGGCACTTGTGCCGACGCGATTGCACTTTAGAACGCCTCCAATCAGCTTCGCCTCCAACGTCCGCAAAGGACGAATGGAGGAAACGCATGATTCCAGGGCCGTTCAATTATCACCGGCCGGCGACGTT
>PNLC01000329.1 GCA_013822885.1 Bradyrhizobium sp. | reverse complement strand
CCCCTCCGTCGAGATCGAAGGCGAGCATTACTGGGACGGCGGCATCGCCTCCAACACGCCGCTGGACCATGTGCTCGGCGAGGAAACCCGGCGCGATCTCCTGATCTTCCAGGTCGACCTGTTCAGTGCGCGCGGCGAATTGCCGACCTCGCTCCTGGAAGCCGCCGAGCGCGAGAAAGACATCCGCTTTTCCAGCCGCACCCGCATGAACACCGACAAGAACAAGCAGGTGCACAACGCGCGCAAGGCGCTGCGCGATCTGCTCGGGAAACTGCCCGATTATCTCAAGAGCGATCCGTCGGTGGAATACCTCTGCAACGCGGCCGAGGAAAACACGGTCACCGTCGTGCATCTGATCTACAAGAGCAAGAACTACGAATCCTCGTCGAAGGATTATGATTTTTCGCACGTCGCCATGCTCGAACACTGGAACGCGGGCGTCCGCGACGTTCACGAATCGATGCGTCACAAGGATGTGCTGGAACGGCCGCAGTCCGGCCAGACCATGGTGGCTTACGACATGACGGGGGATGCTCCCCAACCCCCCGCAGGCAAGCAGGAGTGATGAAATGGGTACGTTAAAAGGTAAGAACGCTGTCGTGACCGGGTCGACCAGCGGCATCGGCTTGGCATATGCGCGCGCTTTCGCCCGCGCCGGCGCCAATGTCGTCATCAACGGCATGGGCGTGCCGGCCGATATCGAGCGCGAGCGCTCCGGCATCGAGACGGATTTCAAGGTTCGTGCCGTGCATTCGCCTGCCGACATGACCAAGCCCGCCGAGATCGCCGAAATGATCGGGCTCGGCGAGAAGACCTTCGGCTCGGTCGACATTCTCGTCAACAATGCCGGCATCCAGTTCGTCGCTCCGATCGAGGAGTTTCCGATCGAGAAATGGGACGCGATCATTGCCATCAACCTGTCGTCGGCATTTCACGGCATTCGCGCCGCCGTGCCCGGCATGAAGAAGCGCGGCTGGGGCCGCATCATCAACACCGCATCGGCCCATTCGCTGGTGGCGTCGCCTTTCAAGTCGGCCTATGTCTCCGCCAAGCACGGCATCGCCGGGCTGACAAAGACGGTGGCGCTGGAGCTTGCGACCTTCAAGATCACGTGCAACTGCATCAGCCCGGGCTACGTCTGGACACCGCTGGTCGAGCACCAGATCCCCGAGACCATGAAGGCGCGCAACATGACCAAGGAGCAGGTCATCAAGGACGTGCTGCTCGACGCGCAGCCGACCAAGGAATTCGTGACCTCGGACCAGGTCGCCGCACTGGCGCTGTTTCTGTGCAGCGACGATGCCGCGCAGATCACCGGCTCCAACTACTCGATCGACGGCGGCTGGACCGCGGAGTAGCGACTGCCAACTATCGGGAGCGCTCTACTGCGTAGCGCTTCCGACAAAGGCCGCGACGCTCTCCGCCGACAAGTGCAACTCACTGACGACGAGCTTGCCGGCGACCAGAATCAGAACCGAGGCCAGCACCAGCCTCAACACGGTCTCCGGTACCCGGACCGCGCAGTAACTTCCGATGAGGATACCGGGCAACGAGCCTATCAGCAGCACGCCCATCAGTGCCCAATCGACTGAACCGAGCGCCCAGTGGCCGATGCCTGCCACCAGTGTCAGCGGCACGGCATGAGCGATGTCGGAGCCGACGACATTCGCCATCGGCAGCCGCGGATAGAGCAGCAGCAGCGCTGTGACGCCAACTGCGCCGGCGCCGACTGACGAAATTGAGACCAGCACGCCCATCGCCACGCCGACCGCCACCGTCGCCCGGTTCGTCGCCGCGCCATCGAGCCGCTCCATTCGCCGGCGATATCGATCCATGATCGTCTTGCGGAAGATCAGCGATGTTGCCGTGAGGAAGAGCGCAAAGCACAGCACCAGGTTGATCAGGCTGCGCGCGGACTCCGCGTTAAGGTCGACCTGCCACAGCACGAGCAGCGTCACCATGCTTGCGGGGATGCTGCCGCTGGCTAGGCGGATTACCGCCGGCCAATGAACACTTCGGGCGAGACCATGCACCAGACTGCCGCCGGTCTTGGTGGCAGCGGCGTAGAGCAAGTCGGTGCCGACAGCCGTCGATGGATGGATGCCGAACAGCAGGATCAGCAGCGGCGTCATCAGCGATCCGCCGCCGACGCCGGTCATTCCGACCAGCAGGCCGACGCCAAAGCCGGCCGCAACGTAAAGCGGATCAATCATTTCCGGGATCAGATCCTGGTTCCAATGTTCACTTCCGGATGGCAATGCCGGTCGGGGCATTCATCCTATCTATGGCGAGAAGCCGACCCAAGTAGGTTTCACGAGCCCGGGAATCGCCGAGTGTTTCCCCACAAGTCTGTTCATCGACGATAGCGGCGTCCTGTGGCCTCAAATGAGGCAGATGCGGGGCGCCGTGGAGCGGGAGGTAGCGGGGGACGCGGGCGGCCGCCGATTTCTGGCGCGGGCAGGCACGCGCGCGTTGCGCGCCCGCTGCCCTATCGAGTTTCAGATCGACGCTTCCCGAACGCCAGCACGTGCAGGCCGAGGCGCCGGCGCACGATCCAGAACAACAGTACCGTCTCGAAAGTGAGTGCGATCGACGTTGCTGCCGCCGCGCCGTGGCCGCCGAAGCGCGGCACCAGCAGCAGGCACAGCACGAGGTTCATGACAAATGCAGCCGCATAGGCCATGGCGCAGATGTGCTGGTGGCCGAGCATATTGAGCAGCCGCTCGACCGGGCCGATCGCCGCGCGCACCAACAGGCCGATCGCGGCGATGAACATGATATCGTAACCAACCACGAACTGCGGCCCGAACAGCCACAATAGCGGCTTGCCCAGCGCGAGCAGCAGGATGGTGGCGGCGAGCGACGGCCAGAACGTCCACTGGATCGCGTGGGCGACATAGGCCGAGAGCCGCGCCTTGTCGCCGATCGCGTGATATTCGGCAAAGCGATGCGCGGTCGTTGCCGCCATCGCGTAGTGAATGAAGGAAACCAGCGCCAGCGTCTTCACGACCGCGAAATAGACGCCGACCTCTTCCGATGAACGGAATTGCTGCAGCACCAGCACGTCGGTGTAGGACAGCAGCAGGTAAAAGCCCTCGACCATCAGGATCGGCAGCGAGACCGCGAGCCAGCCGCGGAAATCATAGGCCTTCGGGCCCGGCTCGACATGGCTGCTGAGCTTGCGGTTCAGCACTATCATCTGGCCGATCATCGCGACCCACACCGCGGCGGCGCTCGCCCCCATCGCGGCGGTGGCGCCGAGATTGAAACCGAGCACGACGGCGCCGGCGGTCAGGCCGATGATCAGCGACTGCCGCACGATGAATTGCGGCATCAGGCCGAGCCGCATCCAGTCATGCGAACGGGCGATGCCGTCCTGGGTGTTGGCGACCACGAACGCCGGCAGCGTGATGCATCCGATATAGAGCGGAACGACCGCGTTGGTGTCGATCCAGGGTGACAGCACCTTCACCAGGCCGGCCAGCAGCAGCGAGACGACGGAAGATACCGCAAACGTCATCCAGCGGCTGCCGGAGATGAAGCCGCGCAGCAGCGCGTGCTCGCCGCGGGTGCGGTATTCCGGGATGATTTTCTGCGCCGACGCCGAGATGCCGAAATCCATCATGCTGCCGAGCAACAATACCCAGGTCCAGACATAGACGTAGACGCCGTAGTCCGAGCCGCCCATCCAGCGCGCAAGCAGGATCTGCGAGAAATAGGCGAGCGCTGCGCTCAGTACGCGGATGATGAAGATGGTGCCTGCCAACCGCTTGGTGACGGAGGCCTCGCTGGGCCCGCCCAGCAGCGAGCGCAGGCGGGCAACCACGCCGGCAGGCGAAGCGGTGGGCGATTGTGTATCCAGCACAGCCAAGGCGGAGCATCCCCGAAACGCGCCGCGAGGCTGCGGCGATGGCCGGATGTATCAACGAATCGTTAAGATTCGGTTGGGTGGTCTTCGTCGTCCCGGGCTTGACCCGGGACCCATAACCACAGGCGGCCGTTGCTTAAAGAAAGATGTCTAACAGCAATGCCTACCACACCTGCCGCGGCGTATGGGTCCCGGGTCAAGCCCGGGACGACGAGCAGGTCAATTCAAATTAACATTGAACTCGTAAGCGCGGTCGCCGCCGACCAGCGTCAGCTTGAGCGCGGCGCCTTCCGGGCTGGCGCCGGGCGGCAGGCCGTCGAGTTCGAAGGCAAAGCGCTTCACGCCGGGCGGGCTGTTTTCGACGAGTCTTGGAACCGGCAACGCCCAATCCGGGGTCGGACCTTCCACGAACAGGCTGACGATCTTTGCCTCAGGCGCGATGACGTCAACCAGCACGCTGGTCTTGCCGTCGCGCTTGACGTCGCGGATGGTCAGCGGGTTGGGGTCGCCGACATTGGCGGGTTTTGGCACGGCGTTGAGCGCGTCGGACAGAGCCCCGTCTTCGGTGCTTGCCACGCTGGCAATTCCGAGTTCGGCGTTGGCCTCGACCGGAATGCATATTTTGTCGCAGACCGCGTAGTTGATGTTGGCGCGCAACGTCACCGGCTTGTCGGCATTTTTCGCCACGATCCGCAACGGCAGCACCACCTGCTGCTTGTAGCCGAGCGCGGTACCGCCCGCGCCGTCGTCGAATTTCATCGGCGCCGGCCAGAGCACGGTGACTGCCTCGACATTGTCGGATTTGGAGAAATCGAAACGGGGCGGGACGCCGGAATCGCCGGGCGTCCGCCAGTAGGTTTTCCAGCCCGGCTGCAACTGGATCGCGATGCCTCCAAGCAGCACCGCGCCGCTGCGCGATCCGGCCAGCAACCGCAGTGCGGAATGTGCGTCGCGTTGCCACGGCGAGGAATCTTCGGCGCGAACTTCCGTCGCCGCACACGCGACCGAAAGAGTGATGGCGACGCCGATCGCGGCGCGGAGTGGAACTATCACGACCATGCGACGTCTTTACAGGCAAGTCCTTGCCCAAACCATTGAATTGCGTGTGATCGGCCGCCGAATGCGGCGGTATGCTCGATTGACAGAAGCCCCACCCGATATCAGGATATGGATCAGCATGAGAGGCCTTTGCGGATGAGCCCTGAAGGCAAGACATCGAAGCCAGTTCGCCGCAAAATTGCCGGTGTTGGCGACAACGCGTCCGCCGAAGGCTATCTCGACGGGCAGCTTTTGATCGCCATGCCGGTGATGGGCGATCCGCGCTTCGAGCGCTCTGTCATTTACATGTGCGCGCATTCGTCCGAAGGCGCGATGGGCATCATTGTCAACCGTCCGGCCGGCAGCATCGATTTTCCCGGACTGCTGGTGCAACTCGACATCATCCAGAAGGCCGACCAGATCAAGCTGCCGGAAAACGCCGAGACCATGAAGGTGCTGAAGGGTGGCCCGGTCGATACCGGCCGCGGCTTCGTGCTGCATTCGAGCGATTTCTTCATCAAGGA
>PNLC01000328.1 GCA_013822885.1 Bradyrhizobium sp. | reverse complement strand
CCGGTGCCCGCCGACAGCGAGGCCATCCTCAACGCACTGCCCAACCCGGTGCTGCTGGTGGCCCCCGACGGCCGCATCATGGATGCCAACATCGCGGCTGAATCTTTCTTCGAGATATCGACGCAATTTTTGCGGCGGCAGTCGCTGAAGGAACTGGTGCCATTCGGCAGTCCGCTGCTGGCGCTGATTGATCAGGTGCGATCGAGCGGCTCGCCGGTCAACGAGTACAAGGTCGATCTCGGCACCCCCCGCATCGGCGGCGATCGCCAGGTCGATCTGCACGTCGCCCCGCTCACCGAGCGGCCGGGCCATATCGTGGTGATGCTGCAGGAGCGCACCATCGCCGACAAGATGGACCGGCAATTGACCCATCGAAGCGCCGCGCGCTCGGTGATTGCGCTGGCCGCGATGCTCGCCCATGAGATCAAGAATCCGCTCTCCGGCATCCGCGGCGCGGCGCAACTGCTCGAGCAGGCGGCCTCATCGGAAGACCGCATGCTGACGCGGCTGATCTGCGACGAGGCCGACCGCATCGTCACCCTGGTCGACCGCATGGAGGTGTTCGGCGATGATCGCCCGGTGGCGCGCGGACCGGTCAACATTCACTCCGTGCTCGACCACGTCAAACGGCTGGCGCAATCCGGCTTTGCCCGCAACATCCGCTTCATCGAGGAATACGATCCGTCATTGCCGCCGGTGCTGGCCAACCAGGATCAGTTGATTCAGGTGTTTCTCAACCTGGTCAAGAACGCCGCCGAAGCGGTCGCCGATTTGGGCTCCGACGCGGAAATCCAGCTCACCACCGCCTTCCGGCCCGGCGTGCGCCTGTCGGTGCCGGGAAAGAAATCGCGGGTGTCGCTGCCGCTCGAATTCTGCGTCAAGGACAACGGCTCCGGCGTGCCGGAGGACCTGATGCCGAACCTGTTCGATCCATTCGTGACGACGAAGCAAACCGGCAGCGGCCTAGGTCTGGCGCTGGTCGCCAAGATCGTCGGCGATCACGGCGGCATCATCGAATGCGAATCTCAGCCGCGCAAGACCACCTTCCGCGTGCTGCTGCCGATGTTCAATCCCGCCAAACAGTTCGACCAAAGCAACCGCGACGGCGTTCCGGGTACGCCGCCGCCTGCCTCACAGGACGCAAGATGAGGAATTACAATGCCCGCAGGTAGCATTCTCGTTGCAGATGACGATACCGCCATCCGCACGGTTCTGAACCAGGCGCTTTCGCGCGCCGGGTATGAAGTCCGGCTGACCGGGAACGCAGCGACGCTGTGGCGCTGGGTGAGCCAGGGCGAGGGCGATCTCGTCATCACCGACGTGGTGATGCCGGACGAGAACGCGTTCGATCTATTGCCGCGGATCAAGAAGATGCGGCCGAACCTGCCCGTTATCGTCATGAGCGCACAGAACACCTTCATGACGGCGATCCGGGCCTCGGAGCGCGGCGCGTATGAGTATCTGCCGAAGCCGTTCGACCTGAAGGAACTCATCACCATCGTCGGCCGGGCGCTGGCGGAGCCGAAGGAGCGGGTGGCGAATTCCAACGACGAATCCGAATTCGATTCGATTCCGCTGGTCGGCCGCTCGCCGGCAATGCAGGAAATCTATCGCGTGCTGGCGCGGCTGATGCAGACCGACCTCACGGTGATGATCTCAGGCGAGTCCGGCACGGGCAAGGAACTGGTAGCCCGGGCGCTGCACGATTATGGCAAGCGCCGCAACGGCCCGTTCGTCGCGGTCAACATGGCGGCGATCCCGCGCGACCTCATTGAATCCGAATTGTTCGGCCATGAACGCGGCGCGTTCACCGGCGCCAATAGCCGCGCTTCCGGACGCTTCGAGCAGGCCGAAGGCGGCACGTTGTTCCTGGACGAAATCGGCGACATGCCGATGGAGGCGCAGACGCGGCTGTTGCGGGTGCTGCAGCAGGGCGAATACACCACCGTCGGCGGACGAACGCCGATCAAGACCGACGTGCGGATCGTGGCGGCCAGCAACAAGGATCTGCGTATCCTGATCCAGCAGGGCCTGTTCCGGGAGGACCTGTTCTTCCGCCTCAACGTCGTCCCGCTGCGCCTGCCGCCGCTTCGCGAGCGGATCGAGGATCTGCCCGATCTGATCCGGCATTTCTTCTCGCTTGCCGAAAAGGACGGCCTGCCGCCGAAGAAGCTCGACGCGCTGGCGCTCGAGCGGCTCAAGCAGCACCGCTGGCCTGGCAATGTGCGCGAGCTCGAGAATCTTGCACGCCGGCTGGCGGCGCTCTATCCGCAGGACGTGATTACAGGCTCGGTGATCGATGGCGAACTGGCGCCACCAGCGGTTGCGTCCGGCGGAAATACCCCGCTCGGGGTGGAGAACCTTGGCGGCGCCGTCGAGGCCTACCTGTCGTCGCACTTCTCGGGCTTTCCGAATGGCGTGCCACCGCCAGGCCTCTACCACCGCATCCTCAAGGAGATCGAGGTGCCGCTGCTGACGGCGGCGCTGGCGGCCACTCGCGGCAATCAGATCCGCGCGGCCGACCTGCTTGGGCTCAACCGAAATACGCTGCGCAAGAAAATCCGGGACCTCGACATTCAGGTTTATCGGAGCGGCGGTTAGGGGCTACCGGCTCTCCGAGAGGGGATTAATCGGGATTCTGCTGGGGGCCGATCGCTTTTGCGGTCGGCAGCGCCGCGGAATTGTCGCATTCTAGCAACAATGTGATATGAATGCATCAGTCCGCAGCAGGCGGTCCCAAAACCTTTCAGCTCACCGATTGCCGGAATGACCACCGCAGAGACCTCGGCGCCAGCGTTCGATCCGTCGCATAGCCAATCCACAGGAGGGATCCTGCGGAAGTGGGTGGCGCCGTTTGCCGTCGGGATCGCGCTGCTGTCGGCGTTCCTGACCTTCATGGTGCTGAGCGGCCTGACGCCGATCGAGCCGACCCGCAGCGTCGTTTATTCGTTCCTGCTGATCAACGCCGCAACCATCCTGCTGCTGGTCGGGATTATCAGCCGCGAAGTCTGGCTGGTGATTCAGGCCCGGCGGCGCGGCAGGGCGGCGGCACGGCTGCATGTCCAGATCGTCGGGCTTTTCTCCGTCATCGCCGTGTTGCCGGCGGTGCTGGTGGCGATCGTCGCCAACGTGACCATCGACCGCGGCCTCGACCGGCTGTTCTCGGGTCCGACCCGCGAGGTGATGCAGAACTCGCTGATCGTCGCCCGCGCCTACACCTACGAACACGCGCAGCTGATCCGCGGCGACATCCTGGGAATGGCCAACGACATTGCCCGTGCCCGCCCGCTGTTCGAACAGGACCAGCAGTCGTTCCGCGAACTTCTGACCCAGAGCGCCGCCTCCCGCAATCTGCCGGGCGCCATGCTGATCGACAAGGATCGCAACATCCTGTCGGAAGCGCAGACCGGCATCAAACGAGAATTCACGACACCGCCGCAGGAGTTCCTGAGCAACGTCAACGAAGAAGAGCCGCAGATCGCGGTCTTCCCCGAGGCCAATTATGTGGCGGCGGTGATCCGGCTGCGCTCGTTCAACGACACCTTCCTGTACGTGGCGCGGCTGCTCGATCCGCGCGTGGTCGCGCAGCTCAAGCAGACCGAAGCCAGCGTCGCCGAATATGCCCAGATCGAGTCCCGCCGGCTCGGCATCCAGGTCGCCTTCGCGCTGATGTTTGCGGTGATCGCGCTCACGATCCTGATGGCGTCGGTGCTGATCGGGTTGAATTTCGCCAACTGGCTGGTGGAGCCGATCCGCAACCTGATGAGTGCGGCCAATATCGTTTCGACCGGCGATCTGCACGTCCAGGTGCCGGTCCACAAATCGGAAGGCGATCTCGCGCAACTCGGCGAAACCTTCAACAAGATGACGGCCGAACTGCGCACCCAGCGCGACGAACTCGTCAGCGCCTCAGACCTGATCGACAGCCGCCGCCGGTTCATCGAGGCGGTGCTGTCGTCGGCCAGCGCGGGGATCATCGGCGTCGATGCCTCCGGCAGCGTCGGCATTCTCAACCGATCGGCGGAAAAGCTTATCGGCCATGCTGAGTCGGAGACGCTCGACCATCCTTTGTCGGACGTGCTGCCCGAGCTCGACGACATGATGAAAACCGCGCGCGAGGGCACGCAGCGGCTGGTGCAGGGCCAGATTACGATTACCCGCGACGGCCACGAGCGCAATCTTTCGGTTCGGGTCAGTGCCGAGCAGACCAGCCAGTCGCGCGACAGCTACATCATCACGCTCGACGACATCACCGAACTCGTCTCCGCGCAGCGCACTTCCGCGTGGGGCGATGTCGCCCGCCGCATCGCACATGAAATCAAGAATCCGCTGACGCCAATTCAGCTCTCGGCCGAACGTATCCGCCGCAAATTCGGCAAGGTCATCACCGAAGACAAGAACATCTTCGAACAGTGTACCGACACCATCGTGCGACAGGTCGACGACATCAGACGGATGGTCGATGAATTCTCCCGCTTTGCGCGGATGCCCAAGCCCGTCATGGAAGGCGAGGACGTCGCCGACACCGTGCGCCAGGCGGTATTCCTGATGAAAGTAGGCCATCCCGATCTCGATATCGAAGCCGATATCAAGCAGGACCCGATGCGGGCGCAGTTCGACCGCCGGCTGATTTCACAGGCGCTGACCAACATCATAAAGAACGCGACCGAAGCGATCGAGCAGGTGCCGCCGGAAGAACTGGGCAAGGGCCGCATCGACGTGGTTGCCGCGCGAGAGAACGACGACATCGTGATCGACGTGATCGACAACGGCATCGGCCTGCCCAAGACGAGCCGCGCCCGTTTGCTGGAGCCCTACGTGACGACACGCCAGAAGGGTACCGGGCTCGGGCTCGCCATCGTCGGCCGTGTGCTCGAAGACCACGGCGGCCGTATCGAGCTCAAGGATGCCTCGGATTTCCGGCCCGGGCAGCGTGGCGCCTGGATGCGGCTGCGATTTGCTGTCTCCGGCCAGGCGCCGAAAGCGGGCGCCAGGGAGGCGTCTGCGGAGGCAAAGGCGCCGGGCGATCAAACAAAAGCGCCGCCCGTCGAAACAAAGGCGACGGCATCCGCGACCAATGACGAAACAAGATTCAAAGCCGCATCCGGCAGCTGACAAGACAGGTGTAACCCATGGCCAGTGACATTCTGATTGTCGATGACGAAGCCGATATTCGCGACCTCGTTGCCGGGATCCTGGAAGACGAAGGCTTCAACACCCGGACCGCGCGCGACAGCGATACCGCGCTGGCCGAGGTTACCAACCGCCGTCCCCATATGGTGTTCCTCGACATCTGGCTGCAGGGCTCCAAGCTCGACGGTCTGCAACTGCTCGAGCAGATCAAGAAGGATCACGCCGACGTTCCCGTGGTGATGATCTCCGGCCACGGCAACATCGAGACCGCGGTCGCGGCGATCAAGCGCGGCGCCTACGACTTCATCGAAAAGCCGTTC
>PNLC01000327.1 GCA_013822885.1 Bradyrhizobium sp. | reverse complement strand
GGCCGCGCAGCAGATAGGGATAGATCCTGTGGCGAACCTCCGACAGAGCCGCTAGTGGCGCACGGCCCAATAAACTTACTCTCGCGGGCGTCGGCTGCTCGCGCCGAGCGCCGTTCTTCCTCAGTGCCGCCGCAACGAAATCGCAACGAATTGGGTGAAACGACCGTGAACAAAACGGGACAGAAACACCCGCCACAGCAGAAAAATCAACAGCTTAGAGGATGCTCACTGCGTTCGGGACGCAGGGGTCGCAGGTTCGAATCCTGCCACTCCGACCATTGTTCTTGCCATTCATTTTACTGGCTTTTTTTGATTGCTGGCGGTTCCCGAGTCAATCGCCGATTCCTCTTCCGCGACGGGCATAAACTTGCGTTCTCGCGGCGCGATCGGCGCCCGAGGCTTGCCCAAGCCTTGTTCCCTCGGGAGGAGGGAGCAGGGAATGCCGGGTGCACGCTGCACCCGCGGTCTCGTGTGCAATAGCGCAAAGCAAATGCGCACACGAGCATACAGGTACAGCCGAAGCACTCCGGCATTCCCTGCGCAGTGGCTTTACGGCTTATGCCGCGCTCTCTCCGGAGACGAATTCGTCTTGCCTCCGTCACTACCGGCTTGCTGACTGATCGACCCGGTTGGACCGACTTCGTCACCGACAGCTTGGCACCAGCAACGGGTGTCGAGACCACACGGTTTTGCCGTACGCATCAGCGCCGTTCGTCTTGCGCGCCGTTCGATCACTCACGGTCCAGCCGCCCTGCGATCACGCTCGCGTCCGACGCTGCCGCGTCCACCACATCCCGCCTCGCGTTCGTGACGATCGCGATACGCCCCTCTTGTCGAGACGAGACAGTGCGAAAATAACTCCCCGATCGAGGCGCCGCAAAGCGGATTATATTTGCGCGGGCGGCTGGACCACCCAAATCACGTTGAATCGGCTGGTGAAATTCGCATGCAGACGCAGCGCACTTCGCGGCGTTTTCGACGCGCGCCGAGTAGCCCGCCTTGACCGATTTGCCCGACAGGCAACCTGCCGTGCCATTGCGGTGCGCGCAGCCACCTACACCGCGCGGCTGAACGTCCGCCCGGGCACCTCGAGATAAGCATCGAAAGCGGACGCGACCGTCCGCACCAGATGCCGGGCGCCATCTGCGACGCGGACTTCGTGGCCGCTTCGATCGACCAGACCGTCCGCCTGCAGCGCCGCGAGGCGCGGAAGCGCGCGGAATACGGCCGCCGGGTCGGCATTGTGGCGGCGGGCGACCGCGGCGACGTCGACGGCGAAGTCGCACATCATGCGCTCGATCAGATCGGCGCGCAGGCGGTCATCGGCGGTCAGGACATAGCCCTTGATTGTCGGAAGCGTGCCGGCGCCGACGCGCGCCGCGTAGTCGCCGAGGCCGACCGCGTTCTGGACGTAGCCTTGCGGCAGGCAGCCGATGGCGGAAGCGCCGAAGCCGAGCAGGGCGTCCGACGTGTCTGTTGTGTAGCCCTGAAAATTGCGCTGCAGGCGTCGGTCGAGGTGCGCGCTGACCATCGGATCGGACGGCATGGCATAATGATCGAGACCGATCCGCCGATATCCCGCCGCCTGCAGCGCATCCGCGATCGCCTCGGCCTGCGCGTGCCGCGCCACGCCGTCGGGAAGCGTGGCCTCGTCGATCATGCGCTGGTGTTTCTTGAACCCCGGAACATGCGCGTAGCCGAACACCGCGAAACGGTCGGGCCTCATGTCGAGGCATGCCGCGACGGTGGCGCGACAGGAGGCGATGGTCTGGTGCGGCAGCCCGTAGATCAGGTCGAAGTTGATGCCGCGTACCCCGGCCGCGCGCAGCCCGTCCACCGCGGCAGCCGTCTGCGCCACCGTCTGCACCCGGTTGATGGCGCGCTGCACGACCCGATCGAACGACTGCACGCCGAGGCTTGCCCGCGTGACGCCGCTGCGGCCGAGCGCCGCAATCATCGCCGGCGCGAGCGTCCGCGGGTCGATCTCGACCGCGATCTCCGCCTCGGGGGCTATGGCAAAGCGCGCAGAGAGCAGGTCGACGAGCCGGGCTAATTCATCAGGATTCATGATGGTCGGCGTGCCGCCGCCGAAATGAATATGGCGCACCGGCAACCGGCGTTCGAGCCGTTCGGCGACCGCTTCGATCTCCCGCTGCAGCACCGCCAGATAGTCGGCGATCGGGGCATCGTGTTTGGTGATCGTGGTGTGGCAACCGCAATACCAGCACATTGAGCGGCAGAACGGGACGTGAAGGTAGAGTGATCCGGTCGCGCCGCTCTCGAGCGATCCGAGCCAGGCGCCATACTGCCGGTCCGACACGGCCGGCGAGAAATGCGGCGCCGTCGGGTAGCTGGTATAGCGCGGCAGGCGCTCGTCACGGTATCGGGCCTGTAGATCGATGCTCATCGGGAATTCCGGGTCTGATGATATCGATCTGTAGACCATGGATTTCCTGGGATCTTTGCGGCGTGTCAAAGATGACCCGGACTGGCCATGCGTTGATAGCGGCTGTGGCCCGCGCCATCGCCCGGTATTTCAGTCCGCTGGCCGCGCACTGACCGTCTAGACTAGCGTTGCGGGCCGGACAGGTTCACTTCGCGTTCGGCCCGGAACACGTTGCTGTGGAGGTTGGCGATCCACTGGCGGCCGCTCGACGTGACATTGAGATAGCGGATCGCGAGCTGGATCTGCGGGGCGACGTTGGTCCAGTAGAATTGCGGGAACTTGTAGACAATGTCCGCGGGCGTGGCGTAGCCCAGCGTCTTGTTCAGCCCGATCTCCTCGAATTCGTGAAACAGGGCGTTCGATTTCCGCATGTAATTGGGATCGCCCAACTGGCCGATCAGATCGGCCGCGCGCAGCAGCGATCCTTCCTCCTCGTTAAGGTCGTCGGCGTCCGGATTTGGCGTATCGACGTAGGGGAAGCGGGTATATTCGATGGCGCGGGCAATCCGGGCAGCGTCGACTTTCTCGTTGGCGTCGAAGCGCTCGAACACGAACAGCTTCGAGCGGTCGACATGGTAGGGCGCGAGCGCGGCGTCGGATGATCCCACCGGCAACCGGATTTTGCGCCCCGTAATATCGGCAACGTAGGCGTCTTCCTCGTCATCCTGGACGACGCCGCGGACGTAGCCGATGTCGTGGGTGAGGCAGGCCATAATGAAGTTCGCATAGTCGGCGACCGTGGTGGTTCGCTGCAGCGCCCGCCCCACCAGGATGTCGTGGCCGACCAGCGTCACCAGCATGGTGTGCTCGATATTGTGATAGAGCGCATCGCTGTTGCCGATGCACTCCAGCGTCAGCCTTGCGGCGAACGGAAGCAATTCGGGCAAGCCCGACGGCGATGAGCCGAACAGGTCCTGGGTCTCCTGCGCCAAAAACGAACCCAGCGCATGCGCAGTCAATTGTGGAATTGTAATCATTTCGGCACCCGCTCCAGTCGCACTTGGTTTGCGAAGAATCCGTGGCCTTTATCCTGCGGCACTCGAGGGGATGAGCCGCCAATATCCGCTCATCCTATCACCATCCCATGCGGTTGGGCTCGGGTGCATCCCGTCGCAGACTTCAGGGAAAATCCGGTGGGACCGGTCAGATCCTGACCGCGTTGGCGAAGAGCGTGTCGCCCCATTCGTACAGGGGCCGCATGAAGTCGGATTGGGTGTGGATCGCCTGGCCTTTGCGGTCGCGCCATTTTCGTCCGTAGGTATCGAACGGAAAGTGCCGGATGTAGTAGTCGCAGGTCTCTTCCCAATGTTCGACCGAAAGTGCTTTGCCATAGTGCTGGCAATGCAGGCCGGTCACCAGCCGTTCGATACCATCAGGCTCGCGCTTGTGGTGCTGCGCGAAGCTGACTTCCGGCCGGTTTCGCCACAGCATCAGGATGTCCCGCCGCTCCGGGCCGAAGAAGCGGCGAAAGCCCAGCAGTTCGCGACCCGCCCGATAGGGGGCTTGGTCGTCGGGCGTCATGTAGGCGTCGAACAGTTCGACCCGCACGCCGTCGTAGTCGCTGGAGTGCGTTTCTTCCGTGAAGCTGCGCAGATCGCCGGTCACGCGCTCGTCCGCATCGAAACAGAACATCCAGTCGAACCGGAGATGTTCGCGCGCCGTCTGCAGCAGCAATCCGCGATGGCGACCCTCGGCAATCCGGCGTGCCTCGATATCGGTTTCCCACGACCGGTTTGCCACGATCAGCGCGACTTTCGGGTGGTCGCGCAGAATTTCCAGCGTGCGATCCGTACTGGCGTCATCATAGGCGACGATCGCATCGACCTGATTGCCGACGTAGTCCAGCGTGTCGCGAAGCACGAGCGCTTCGTTGCGAGCGCGGGTGATGCCGATCAGGAAGTGCCGACGACCCAGCAGGCCGGAATTGCCGGCAATGACCTGTTCGCCGTCGCGGAGCTGCCAACTATCCGTGTCCGGCATGGTGACCACCCGGCTGCGATAGGGAAATTCGTACCAGTGACGGTGGCCGGCCGGTGACGATTACCCGGTCACCGCATCCTGGCCGGGAGTTTCAACGCGCGAGGGCGGAAATGGTTCGGGCCATGATGGTTGTTCTTAAGCGGACCGAATGAACGGTCACACCCGGGGGCTATACGACCTGAACAGGCGGCCTTTTTCCACCGCGAGAACCACTGCCAGCGCGGCCAGCGTGCAGAGGAAGAAGCCGGTCGCGAACGGCACCAGCGTGCCGTCGTAATCCTGGCCGATGGTGACGCCGACGCCGATGCCGAGCAGCGTCGTGATCGATCCGTACAGCGACGAGGCGGTGCCGGCGATGTGGCCCTGCGGCTCCATCGCCAGTGCCGTGAAATTGGCGATCATCAGGCCGAAGGCGAACATCATCAACGCCGACAGCGCCATGAACAGCGGCAGGCCGAGGGTTCCGGTGCGTGCCGCCACCAGCATGACGGCGGAAACGGCGACAAAGCCGAGCAGCGCGCCGTGCGAAATCACCCGCATGCCGAGCCGGCCGACGAACCTGGCATTGACGAAGCCGGCAATGGCGACGCCTATGGCGCAGGCCGCGAATGCCAGCGGGAAATAATGCCCGAGCCGGTAGACTTCAGTGAAGATCTGCTGCGACGAAAACACGTAGGCGAACAGCGAGCCCTGCACGCCGCCGGCGACCAGCGCATAGCCGAGCGTCTGCGGGTTGGTGACGGTCTGCCGGTAGGCGCCGAGCACCTCGCCAATCGCAAGCGATTTTCGCCGCGCCTCGGGTAGCGTCTCCGGCATGCGCAGCGCGCTCCAGACGAACGCCACCACGCCATAGAGCATCAGCACGATGAAGATGCCGCGCCAGTGCGTCAGCAGCAGCACCGCCTGTCCGAACGAGGGGGCGACGACCGGCACGGCAATGAACACCATCATCGCCAGCGACACCACGCTCGCCATGCGCCGTCCGGCGTAGCAGTCGCGAACAATTGCGGTGGCGATCACGCGGGTGGCCGAGGTGCCGAGG
>PNLC01000326.1 GCA_013822885.1 Bradyrhizobium sp. | reverse complement strand
CTGATCCCCGCACCGAGAGATGGATTGCTTCGCTCCGCTCGCAATGACTGGGTTAGCGCTTCGACTTCTTCGACTTCTTCGCGGCCTTGCGCTTCTTCGAGCCCTTCTTCGGTACCTTTTTGCCCGTGGCCCTCGCCTCGGACAGCCCGATCGCGACCGCCTGCTTGCGGCTGGTGACCTTCTTGCCCGAGCGTCCGCTCTTCAATGTCCCGGCCTTGCGCTTTTTCATTGCGCGCTTGACGTCGGCGGATGCCTTCTTTGAGTATTTGCGTGCCATGGCTTTCCTCCGTTCAAGGGAAAATAATTCCCTGCATCGGGCGAGGTTCCGGATCTGCTTGCATTGCGCGGTGACGGCAGGCATTTTGCCCCGCGGACATACATAGCCTTGGGGTACCTGAAGCGCCGGCAAAAATGGCGCCGTCCCCATAAGAGACCGGGGAGGATTTGATGGCATTAACGCAATCCCACGTCGCGGGACCGACCACGCCTGCAGTACGGGAGATGACGTTCGGCGACCTCTTGCGCAAGGCGGCCGAGGCCGCGCCCGATCGCCTGGCCCTGATCGCCGGCGTTCCCGATCCAAAGCTGCGGCGGCAATGGACCTATGCGCAGTTCTACCGGGAGGCCCAGCGCACCGCACGGGCGCTGTTGTCGCGATTCAAGCCGGGTGAGCGCATCGCGGTCTGGGCGCAGAACCTCCCGGAATGGATGATGCTCGAGTTCGGCGCGGGGATGGCGGGCATGGTGCTCGTCACGGTGAACCCGGCATTCCGCGCCAGGGAGGTCGAGTATGTGCTGAAACAGTCGCGCTCGGCCGGGGTCTTCGTCGTCAACGGCTTCCGCGGCAATCCGATGCTGGAAACAATTCAGGCGGTGGCGCCGAACTGCCCGGAGTTGCGCGAGATCATCTGCTTCGACGACTGGAGTTCGTTCATCGCCGCGGGCGATGACGAGAGCGTCAAGCTGCCCGTTGTCCGCCCTGATGACCCCGTCATGATCCAGTATACGTCAGGCACGACAGGCTTTCCGAAGGGCGCCCTGCTCCGCCATCGCGGGCTGCTCAACAACGGCTCCGACACCGCCGAGCGGATGGGCGTCGATCCCGGCGACGTCTTCATCACCACCATGCCGCTGTTCCACACCGGCGGCTGCGTCTGCTGCGTGATCGGCTCGGTCTCGAAGGCGGCGACCCAGGTGCTGGTCGAGGCGTTCGACCCGGCGATCGTGCTCGAGATGTTCGGCACCTATCGCGGCAACGCGATGGTCGGCGTCCCCACCATGCTGGTCGCCATGCTGGAGCATCCTTCGTTCGCAAGCACCGACCTGTCGTCGGTCAAGGCGATCTGCTCCGGCGGCTCCACGGTGCCGGCGCCGCTGGTGAAGCGGTTCGAAGAGCAACTTGGCGCCCCCTTCACCATCGTGTTCGGCCAGACCGAATGCTCGCCGGTCGCAGCTCAAACCCAGACCTGCGACAGTGTCGAGGACAAGGCCAACACGATCGGCCTGCCGCTGCCCAACATGGAAACCAAGATCATCGATCCCAACACCGGCGAGACTGTTCCGATCGGCACCGTCGGCGAATTTTGCACCCGCGGCTATCACGTCATGCTCGGCTACTTCGAGATGCCCGACGCGACAGCCGCCGCCATCGACGCCGACGGCTGGCTGCACACCGGCGATCTCTGCGCAATGGACGCGCGCGGCTACTGCACCGTGGAAGGCCGCCTCAAGGACATGATCATCCGCGGCGGCGAAAACATCTATCCGCGCGAGCTGGAAGAACTGCTGTTCCGGCATCCCAAGGTCGGCGAAGTCGCCGTCATCGGCGTTCCCCACGAGAAGTGGGGTGAGGAAGTCGCCGCCTTCATTCGCCCGGCGCCCGGTGCAACAATCGAAAAGGAAGAGATGATCGACTACATGCGCGCCTCGCTCGCCCCGCACAAGACGCCAAGGCACTGGTTCGTCGTCGAGGCGTTCCCATTGACCGGGTCAGGCAAGATCCAGAAATTCAAGCTGCGGGAAGCCTGGACCAAGGGCGAGATGACGGCGATTTAGGTCGCAGGCACAAAATATCGAAAACAACCCCATGCAAAGTAGGATGGGGCCCAGATTGATTCCGGGTTCGATGCTTCGCATCGCCCCGGAATGACGGTTACGCCTGGTTTGCGTCTAGCCCCTGAAAGTCGGCTGCCGCGGATGGATGCAGTCCTTGAAGTCCGCAAAACCCTTCCAGGCCGGCTCCGGCGCGTCCTGTCCGGCGGCGGGCGCGTAGATCGACGGCTCGATCGATCCCATGGTCGGAATGTAGCGCGGGCAGTTCGGGAAGATCGCGCGTGCGGTGACGCGAACGATGAGCTGCGCGCCGATGGTCTCGGCCAGCAGCGGATCATTGTCGCTCACCCTGGCGCTGCCGTTGACACGCAGGCGTTTCGGCTTGTCGTGCATGGCGATGAACAGCAGGCCGACTTCGGCATTGACCACGATATTGCCGAGGCTCTTGAACATGCCGTTGCCGTCATAGTCGGGGAACGCGATTTCGGAGGGGCCGGTGACGCGCACAAATCCCGGCGCGCCGCCCTTGAACGAGCAATCGGGACGGCCTTCGACGTCCGCCGTCGCGAGAAAGAAATACGGCAGGCTTTCGATATACATTTTGTCGTCGGCGGTGAATTCCGTGCGCATCAGCTTCTCTTCCAGCCGGTCCGAAATCCGCCGGCTGTCGAACTGATCCTGCAGTTTCCGGTTGCCTTCGTGATACATGACGCTTTCAGCCATGGCCGTACGCCCTCCGCTCTGGTTTGCCCGCAATCATAGCATCGCGCGATCAGCCGGCATAACCGCTGCAGTCGATCAGTCCGGCGCCCGCAACCGGTAACCGATCCCCGTTTCGGTCAGCACGATCTGCGGACGCTCGGGATCGGCTTCGATCTTCTGGCGCAGCTGGCGCACATAGACGCGGAGATACTGCGCGTCCGTCAGTTCGTCCCAGAGCTCCTTCAGCAGGAAGCGATGGGTCAGCACCTTGCCGGCGTGCTGCACCAGCACGCGCAGCAATTCATATTCCTTCGGCGAGAGTTTCACCTCGCGCTCGCCGACCTTGACGATGCGGCGCACCAGATCGACCGAGAGATCGCCGGTTCGAAACACCGGCCGTTCGCCCTGCACCTGCAACTGATGCCGCAGCGCCGCGCGCAGCCGCGCCAGCAGTTCATCCATGCCGAACGGCTTGGTCAGGTAATCGTCGGCGCCGAGGTCGAGCGCCTGCACCTTGCCGGCCTCGTCGCCGCGGCTCGACAGCACCACGATCGGCACGCTTTCGTCGCGGCCGCGGATCATGCGCAGCAATTCATGACCCTGGATGTCGGGTAAGCCGAGATCGAGGATGATCAGCGCCGGCCCCTCAGCCAGTTTTTCCAGCGCCAGCTTGCCGTTGGACGCTTCGAGAATGTCGTAGCCCTGCGTGCTCAGCCCCATCCGCAACAGTTTCCGGATCGCCGGCTCGTCATCGATGACCAGGACCTTGATCGAGGGAGCATTCATGCCGCGGTATCCAGCGCATGGCTTGCGGCCGGTACCGGAAGCCGGATGGTGATGATCGCGCCGCTGCGATCAGGGCGGTTGGCGGCCGAGATCGTGCCGTGCATCGCCTCGATGAAGCCGCGGGAGATCGCAAGCCCGAGGCCCGTTCCCGGCCGGACATGATCGCCCTTCTGCGCGCGGTAGAATTTGTCGAACACGCTTTCCAGTTCCTCCGGGGGGATGCCGCTGCCTTCGTCCATGATCTGCAGCATGACGTGGCTTCCATCCCGCACGCCCCTGACCGAAATCGTGGTGCCCGACGGCGCGTATTTGGCGGCATTGTCCAGCAGATTGAACAGCACCTGTTCGAACAGCACGGCGTCGAGCTCCAGCATCGGCAAGTCAGCGCCGAGTTGCAGCGATACGTTGTGATGCACCAGAATCTTGCCGGCACGCCGCAGTGCGCTGCCGACGATCTCGCCGACGTCATGCGGCGCGGCATTCGGCACGATGGCACCCGACTCCAGCTTGGTCATGTCGAGCAGATTGGCGATGAACCTGTTCAGCCGTTCGGACTCGTCGATCACAGTGGCAAGCAGTTCGTGCTTCTGGGTGTCGGTAAGACCGGAAGCGAGATCGCGAAGCGTGCTGGCGGCGCCGAGCACCGAGGCCAGCGGCGTCTTCAGATCGTGCGAGATCGAGGTCAACAGCGCGCCGCGCAGGCGATCGGATTCCACGGTGCGCTTGACCCGGTCCATGTCCTCGACCAGCAGCACCCGCTCCATCGCCAGCGCGCCCTGGTCGACCAGCGCATCCAGCAGGCGGCGCTGGTCCGGCGTCAGCAGCGGTCCAGTGCGATCGTTGTCGATGCCGATCACGCCGACCGCGCCGCGCCCGGTGCGCATCGGCAGAAACAGCCGCTTCGCGCCCGGCAGCGTATCCGAACCGCGGCCGGCCGGACGGTCATTGTCCCAGGCCCAATGGGCGGCGGCGAGATCGGCCTGGTCGAGCTGGTCCTCGGGCGGATAGCCCGATTTCACGGTGAGCACGCCGTCTTCCGGCAACAACAGCACCACCCGCACCTTCAGCATCAGCGCAATCTGGTAGGCCGTCGCCCACAGCACGTCATCCAGCGTCGCGGTGCCCGCCAGCTTTCGGCTGAAAGCGTAGAGCGACTCGGTGCTGCGCACCCGGCCGATCGCGGTATCGGCCTGCAAACGTACCCGTGCCGCGACATTGGACACCAGCAGTGCGATCAGCATGAAGAAGAAGAACGCGGCGACATTGGTCGGGTCGGTGATGGTGAAAGTATAGACCGGCGGGAGAAAGAAGAAGTTGTAGCACAGCGACGCCGCAACGCTCGCCAGCAGCGACGGCCCCAGGCCATAGCGGGCGGCGACGCCGACCACGGCGGTGAGGAACACCAGGTCGACGTTTTCGATGCCGGCGAACACCGGCTGGATCAGCACGGCGACGCCAAGTCCGATCGCGACGAACAGCAACGCCATCGCATAGGGCCGCGGATCGAATGGCTCCTGTCGCGCCGCGGTCTGCACCACAGGCTTCGCTAAGCCTTCTTCGTCGCCGGCAACGACGTGGACGCCGATATTGCCGGAACGCCGCACCAGATCGTGCACGACGGAACCACGCGTCAATTCGAACCACCACGATCGCGACGACTTGCCGATGATGATCTGCGTCACGTTGTTGGCGTGCGCGAAACGAAGGACGTCGTCGGCGATGCGGCGTCCGACGCCCGGAATGGTCAGCGCCTCACCGCCGAGCGCTTCCGCCAGCCGCATGGTATCGGCCAGCCGGTCGCGCTGCTCGTCGCTCAGTTGCAGGCTGCGCCGCGTCTCGATGCTGATCGCGGTCCATTGCGCGTGCAGCCGGTCGGCCATCCGCCTGGTGTAACGCACGAGGCCAGCGGCACGCGGGTCTTCGCTGACACAAA
>PNLC01000325.1 GCA_013822885.1 Bradyrhizobium sp. | reverse complement strand
TGGCGGCGGCAACCTGCTCGGCCGAGCCTTCGCCCTGCACTTTGACCGGCCACACCAGCACGCGCCGGGGAAAGCGGTCCTGCAGCCGGTGCAGGATGTCGCGAATCACCGCGCCGGTCGGCGAGGTGACGACGCCGATCACTTCCGGCAGCCACGGCAACAATTGCTTGCGCGCCTCGTCGAACAGGCCCTCGGCCGCGAGCTTCTTCTTCCGTTCCTCCATCAGCGCCATCAGCGCGCCGATGCCGGCGGGCTCGAGCGACTCGATGACGATCTGGTATTTCGACGAGCCCGGATAGGTCGTGAGCTTGCCGGTGGCGATCACCTCGAGCCCTTCCTGCGGCTTGAAGCGCATCCGCGCGTGAGCGAACTTCCAGATCACGGCCTCGATCTTGGCGCTCTCATCCTTCAGCGCGAAATAGCAGTGGCCGGAGGAGTGCGGCCCGCGAAAGCCGGAGATTTCGCCGCGGACGCGGACATGGCCATAGGCGTCCTCCACCGTCCGCTTCAGCGCGGACGACAGTTCCGAGACGGTGAATTCAGGGGCGTTGATCAGGTTTTCAGCAGGCATATCAGGGCTTAGAATCGGCCTTTTCCGGCGCTTCCGCAAGGTCTGGATATGGTGGTGGCGGCGCCGGGGCACATATCCACACAGGAATAGACCCATTGTTGCGGCCGGCCCCCGCCGTGCTAAACCCTCGCGCAATTGCCGGCAACCCTCCACTTGGCTGCATTCCTCATGAACATTCTCCTGCTCGGTTCCGGTGGCCGCGAACACGCCCTCGCATGGAAGATCGCCGCGTCGCCGTTGCTGACGAAACTATGGTGTGCGCCGGGCAATGCCGGCATCGCCCGCGAAGCCGAATGCGTCGCGCTCGATGTCGCCGACCATGCCGCGGTGATCGAATTCTGCCGGCGTAACGCGGTGGATTTCGTCGTGGTCGGTCCGGAGACACCGCTTGCCGCCGGGATCGTCGACGATCTCGCGGCGGTCGGAATCAAGGCGTTTGGGCCGGGAAAGGCGGCGGCGCAGCTCGAAGGCTCCAAGGGCTTTACCAAGGACCTGTGCAGCGAGTTCAATATTCCGACCGGCGCCTACCGTCGCTTCGATAACGCCGCCGACGCGCTGGCTTACATTCGCGCACAAGGCGCGCCAATCGTGGTCAAGGCCGACGGGCTCGCCGCCGGCAAGGGCGTCGTCGTGGCAAAAACTCTGGCGGAAGCCGAAGCCGCCATCGCCATGATGTTCGAGGGCGCATTCGGCGCGGCCGGCGCCGCGGTCGTGATCGAGGAATTCCTCGAAGGCCGCGAGATCAGCTTTTTCGCACTGTGTGACGGCGACACCGCGATCGCGCTCGCCTCCGCGCAGGATCACAAGCGGGTGTTCGATCATGACGAGGGACCGAACACCGGCGGCATGGGCGCCTATTCGCCGACGCCGTTCGTCACGCCCGAGGTGCATGACCAGATCATGGCGCGCATTATTTTGCCAACGGTCGCCGGCATGAAGAAGCGCGGCATGCCGTTCAAGGGCGTGCTCTATGCCGGCGTGATGCTGACGGCGCAGGGTCCAAAGCTGTTCGAATACAATGTCCGCTTCGGCGATCCCGAATGCCAGGTGCTGATGTTGCGGATGATGTCCGACATCGTGCCGGCGCTGCTGGCGTCCTGCGACGGAGAACTGAAGCATTTCGATGTCCGCTGGTTTCCCGAGCCGGCGGTGACGGTGGTGATGGCGGCGAAGGGGTATCCCGGCGACTACAAGAAGGGCACGCGCATCGATGGTCTCGAAGAGGCCGCCAAGGTCGAAGGCGCGGAAATCTTTCACGCCGGCACGGTCGCGAAGGATGGTGCCATCCTCGCCAATGGCGGGCGCGTGCTGAACGTCTGCGCCTCGGGCAAGACCGTGCTGGAAGCGCAGCAGCGCGCCTACCAGGCCGTCGATCGCATCAAATGGCCCGACGGTTTTTGTCGCCGCGACATCGCCTGGCAGGCGGTGGAGGAGGAGCGGGCGAAGGGCTAGCCCCGGCGAACACAGCCGTCAGAGCATGTCGCCGACGGCCTTCGTCATCTCGGCTGCAGAGAACGCCCGCAGCGATTCGGTGCGAACATTGCCGAGTGCGCAGAGGCTCAATGTGAGCGACATGAAGGATTCCTCATCTGGCGCGTCCAAAATGGTCACAATGTCAAAGCGCCCCTGCGTCCAGAGGATCTCCCGCACTGTCACGCCGAACGTCTTCGCCATTGCCTTGAAGGCTTCCGCGCGCTTCGGCGACTCCTTGGCGTTGCGGATTCCCTGCTCCGTGAAATTCGCGAGCACGACATAAGCTACCATGGCTGTCCTCCCCGGTTGGGTCCCGTACAATTGGGACGAGGAAGTCGCGCACGGAGCTTGCCACAGTACCTGCGGAGCTGCCACCGGCTCGATAAGGGTCAGCGGGTGTGACTTATCCTGCCGTGTTGTGGGGACGCGTGCGCCGCGCGCCCCCGTCGTCAAGCCCGGCAATAACACCGCTGGTGTTGCGCCATAGCGTGCGCGGCTTACAGCAAGTCACCACCCGCCGCGCTTGCCGTCGTCCCATGCTCGCGGAACGCCTTGATGACGTTCTTGCCGATTTTCCACTTGTGCACTTCGTCGGGACCATCAACCAGCCGCTGCGCGCGCACCTGCGTATACCACTTCGCCAGCGGCGTATCCTGGCTGAAGCCGAGCGCGCCGTGGAGCTGGATCGCGGTGTCGATCACCTTGTGCACCATGTGCGCATGGAAGATCTTTGCGATCGAGTTCTCCTGCCTGATATCGAGGCCCTTCTCTGCCTTGTAGGCGATGTGCAGCAGCATGAGGCGGCCGATATAGAGCTCGCTGGCGCAATCGGCGAGCATGAACTGCACGGCCTGGCGGTCGGCGATCAATTGGCCGAAGGTCGAGCGTTTGGTGATGTGGGCGACCGCCATGTCGAGCGCGCGTTGCGCCTTGGCGACGTTGTGCATGCCGTGGCGCAGGCGGCCATAGGCAAGGCGGTGCTGGCCCATGTTGAAGCCGTTGCCTTCGCCGCCGACCAGATTGTCGGCCGACACCTTGAGATCCCTGATCTCGATCTCGGAGTGGCCGCCATGGATCACGTCGTCATACGGGCCCTCGATCGCCATGTTCGCGACGTTGCGCTTGATCTTGTAGCCGGGGTTCGGCAGCTCGACGATGAAGGTCGAGTATTGCTTGTGGCGTGGCGCGTTCGGGTCGGTCTTGGCCATCACCAGCGCCATGTCGGCGACGCTGGCGGAAGAGGAAAACCACTTCTCACCATTGAGGATGTAGTTCTCGTTGCCGTCCTTGACAGCGGTGGTCTGCATGCCGGTGGCGTCAGCGCCGGCGGCCTTTTCCGTCATCGAGAAGCAGATGCGCTTGTCGCCATTGAGCAGGGGCTTGAGGAACTTTTCCTTCTGATATTCCGTGCCGTGGGCAAGGATCGTCATCATCGAGGCATCGTCGGGGCCTTGCGTGTTCATCGAGAGCGCGCCGAGCATGCTCTCGCCGAGCTCCATCTGCACCAGCGCGTTGGCGAGCGGGCCAAGGCCCATGCCGCCATATTCCTTCGGGACGAACGGGCACCACAGCCCCTGCGCGCGGGCCTTCTTCCGCAAGGGGCCCAGCACTTCGGCGAGCGGCTTGGTCTCGAGTTCCTTTTCCGCCGGGATGCACTCGTCATGCACCCATTTGCGGACCTTTTCGCGGATCGCCTTGGCTTCGGCCGGGATTTCAAAATCGATCGACATCTGGTTTCCTCGCGTGTTGTTGCTGTTGGTCGGGCTTGGGGGATGGCATAAACCTGCGATCTGCCAGCGGCAACGGCAAACAAAGTTTGAAGCAACATCGCCGTCCGAGAAGGAGCGCCCATGCCCGATCTAGCCGATCTGTTTCCCGGATATGCGTCCGAATGGATCAATACGTCGTCGGGCCGCATCTTCGCCCGCGTCGGCGGCAAGGGGCCGCCGCTGTTGCTGCTGCACGGGTTTTCGTCGACGCATGTGATGTGGCATCCGGTCGCGCCGCAACTCGCCGACAAGTTCACGCTGATCATCGCGGATCTTCCCGGCTACGGCTGGTCGGACATGCCCCGCAGTGACGACAACCACACGCCCTACACCAAGCGCGCGATGGCGAAAGTGATGATCGAGGCGATGGAGCAACTCGGCCATGTGCATTTCGCGCTCGCCGGTCACGACCGCGGCGGGCGGGTTTCGTACCGGCTGGCGCTCGATCATCCCGGCCGGCTGTCGAAGCTCGCGGTGCTCGATATCGCGCCGACCTATGACTACTGGGAGAAATTGAACCGGCTCTCCGCGCTGAAGATCTACCATTGGACGTTCCTGGCGCAGCCATATCCGCTGCCGGAGACGCTGGTCGCAAGCAATGGCGAGTTTTACCTCCGGCAGAAGATGGCGAGCCAGACCAAGACGAAAACGCTGGACGCGATCGATCCAAGGGCGCTGGAGCACTATCTCGCGCCGTTCCGCGATCCCGCCCGCATTCACGCGATGTGCGAGGATTACCGCGCCGGCGCCTATGCCGATTACGAAATCGACAAGGCCGATTTCGATGCCGGCAAGAAGATCACGGTGCCGATGCTGGCGCTGTGGGGCGATGCGGGTGTTGCGAGTGCGGCGACGACGCCGCTCGATACGTGGGAGAAATGGGCGACGAATGTGTCGGGTGCGCCGGTGGATTCGGGGCACTTCCTGCCGGAGGAGAATCCGGAAGCGACGGCGAGGTTGCTGCGGGAGTTTTTTCTGGCGGGCTAGCCAACAACCAACTCGTCCTCCCCGCGCAGGCGGGGATCCAGTACGCCGCGGCCCCTCGGTTGATCACGACCGTCTCTGGAATACTGGATCATCCGCTTTCGCGGATGATGACAGCGGTGTGTGCGGGATCGTGCCTACCGCCGCACCTTGAAAAAGTCCTTGAGCAGCGTCGCCGCCTCGGTCTCGCCCAGCGCCGAATAGACCTGCGGCACGTGGTGGCAGGTCGGCTGGGCGAAGAAGCGCACGCCGGAATCCACGGCGCCGCCCTTGGGGTCGGCGGCGCCGTAATAGAGCCGCCTGATCCGTGCGAACGAGATTGCGCCGGCGCACATGGTGCAGGGCTCCAGCGTGACGTAGAGGTCGCAGTCGACCAGCCGCTCGGTCCCAATGGCCTCGGCGGCCTGCCGGATCGCCAGGATTTCGGCATGCGCGGTCGGGTCGCGGTCGGTCAGGGTCCGGTTGCCGGCGGTCGCGATTACCTCGTAGCCCCTGACGATCACGCATCCGATCGGAACTTCGCCGGCTTTTCCGGCGTTTTCGGCCGTTTTGAGCGCCAAATCCATGAAAGAAGGGGCAGTCATGCCTCGTATCATCGGAAGAAACCTGCTATGAGAGCCGCCTTCAGCAAACGCGGATACCGGTTTTGCGTGAGAATGCGCCTTGAGCAAAGTGCGCGCGCGTTATCGCTATGACAGCCCATCCGCTTCTGATTGCCAATTCA
>PNLC01000324.1 GCA_013822885.1 Bradyrhizobium sp. | reverse complement strand
CGCCGCGCGGTCGCGGAAGCGGCGATAGAAGCCTCCCTTGGTGACGCCGAGGTTCTTGGCCAGCACTTCGACCCGCACCCCCTCGACGCCGGTCCGCGCGATTTCATTGAAACCGGCCGCGATCCAGGCCTCGCTGCGCGTGTCAGTCCTGGTTTCAGCCTTGGTGTCAGGCCCGGCTCCGTTCATGGTCTCACCGATTCTTGATACGGTGCCGTATTGCTAACCCGAAGGCGGTCTGATACGCTACCGTATCAAAATACGTAGCATCAATCAGGCATCTCGATCCTGCTTCCGAGGTGGCGTGAGCAACATGGCGTTCAAGACCAACCTGCTGGCGCTGCCGCGCCGCGAAAGCGCGCCGTCGCTGGAGGGCCTCGGCGTACCGGCCTGACCTGCTGGCGCGTGTTGCAGCTTTGTGCTGCGGCCATGGCGATCCGTAGAAATTCCTTCTATGGTCCCGCCGTGCAAGTGAGTCTTTCATCTTGATTATCACCGCCACGCAGAGCGTGCTGGGACTGGCGTCGGGGATGCTGGTCGGGTTTTCGCTCGGCCTGGTCGGCGGCGGCGGCTCGATTCTCGCGGTGCCGCTGATGGTCTATGTGGTTGGCGTGCCCGAGCCGCATATGGCGATCGGCACCAGCGCGATCGCGGTCGCCGCAAACGCTGCGATCAACCTGTCCAACCACGCGCGCGGCGGCACCGTGATCTGGTCCTGCGCACTGATATTTGCCGCATCGGGCATAGTCGGTGCGTTCGGCGGATCGATCCTCGGCAAGATGGTCGACGGCCAAAGGCTGCTGGCGCTGTTCGCGCTGGTCATGATCGTGATCGCGCTGCTGATGCTGAAGACGCGCACGCGGATCGGATTGCCCGACGTCAAGGCGTCGATGTCCAACATGCCGGCTATCGTCAGCCTCGGCCTTGCCACCGGGACGATGTCGGGATTTTTCGGCATCGGCGGCGGGTTCCTGATCGTGCCCGCCTTGATGCTGGCGACGGGAATGCCGATCATGAACGCAGTCAGTTCATCGCTGGTCGCGGTTACCGCGTTCGGCATGACCACGGCCGCCAGCTATGCCTGGTCCGGCCTCGTCTCATGGGCATTGGCGGGACTGTTCGTGGCGGGCGGCATCGCCGGCGGGCTGGCCGGAACACGGGCGGCGCGGCACCTCGCCGAGCGCCGCGGTGCGCTCAATATCGTATTCGCCGTGGTCATTATTGCCGTGGCGCTCTATATGCTGGCGCGTAACATATCCCCGTCCTGGTCGTAGACAGGGAAGATAGCCGCAGTGAGATCCAGATGAATAGATCGAACCATCCAGCCGCAGCCGAAGCGGGACCGACGCGACGCAAAGCCCTTGGTTTGCTTGGCGCAGGCGCTGCCCTGATCGGCACGGCGTCGCGGCCGGCTTTGGCGCAAGGCGACGGGGTGCTGACCGAGGCGCTGGTGCTGCGCGACCCGGATGTTCCGTCGACCGGAAACCCCGACGGCGACGTCAATATCGTCGAATGGTTCGACTACAATTGCCCGTACTGCCGCAAGATCGCGCCCGAAATCCAGCAGGTGGTGCAGGACGACGGCAAGGTTCGCCTGGTGCTGAAGGAGTGGCCGATCCTGGGCGAGGTTTCGAAGCTCGGCGCGCGGATGGCGATGGCCGCCAAATATCAGGACAAATACCTTGCTGCGCACGAGGCGATGATCGGCGTGAGTTCGAAACTGACGGAAGCACGGATCCGCGAATTGCTGGCGGGGGCGGGCATTGACATGGATCGCCTCAACCGCGACCTCGCGACCAATGCCAAGGCGATCGACACCGTTCTCGCCCGCAACCACGATCAGGCGGTCGCGTTCGGCTTCAAGGGAACGCCGTCCTTCATCGTCGGCAAATTCCGCGTGCCCGGCATCCTGACCATGGCGCAATTCGAGATGGCAATCGCCGACGCGCGCAAGGCGCTGAAAGCGAACTAGCGGCCGTCACGACAACGCCGTCGTTCATGACGACGGCGTGCCTTGGTAGCGTCGATTTCGCCGAAAGGTTACTTCGACGAAATCCTGACCCAATCCTCATGGGCGCGATTCTTCAACTTGTTCCAATCGGCTTGGGCCACGTCCCAGTTGACGATCGTGCGGTTGGCTTGCGCGACCTGGCCGTTCGCGACGCTCGACGTCTGCATCGAATCATAGACATAAACGCCGCAAACCAGCAGCAGCGCACCCAAAATCATTCCGACAAACGTCCGCATCGCAGATCCCTCCGTGTTGAAAGCACAACGCAGATGTTGCAGCGTGGTTCCCTCGCCATCCAACACGCCTTTGCGGGCGTTTATGGGGCGCTGCGGTGGAAGTAAATTGTCGCGGTCAGGCGCCGCCGTTCAGCCACTGCAACATCGGCGCGTTCATCTCGCGCGGATAGCAATGGCTGAGATCGTCGAGCTCGCGATAGATGACGTTGGCGCCCGCTGCGGCCAGCATCTCGCTGGTCTGCCGCGCCACCTGGACCGGAAACATCCAGTCGAGGGTCCCGTGCACGATATGAACCGGCAGGCCGCGCAACCTTTCGGCGTCGGCCATTTCCGCCATCAGCGGATGAAAGGTCGCCGCGACAGGCGCTACATGCGTGAACGGCGAGGCGCTCTCGAGCCCCGTCACATAGCAGAAGGTGCCGCCGTCGCTCATGCCGGTCAGCAGCATCCGCGCCGGATCGACGTTCCAGCGCGATCGAACTGCATCGAGGATGCGCTCGAGGTTCGGTGTGTCGGTATCCTCGCCCATCAACGCCCAGGTGCTGCCGGTCGCCGTCGGCGCGATCAGGATGGCGCCGCGGCTGCGGGCATCGCGCAGCCAGCTCCACAGGAAGCCGCGGCCATTGCCGCTGCCGCCGTGCAGCGCCATCACGAGCGGCCATGCGCGGTCGGGCGTGTAGTATTCCGGTATATAGACCGAGAAGCCGCCGCGGCTGCCGGGCTCGTTGTGGTCGTGAAAGACGCCGGTATTGGCGTTGGCTGGCGCCGCCAGCCGTGCCGTGAGATCGGCGTCGTCGCGCAACCCGGGATCGATGAAGAACCGGTTCACCGGTGGCAATCTCACCGTCAACGCATAGAGCGCCTCCTGGGCACGCGCCGCGTAGCGCAATCCGCGAAACAGGCTGACGAACTCGCCTTCGCCGCGTTGTACGACGCGTAATGCTTCGAATGCGGCAAGCGCCGCGTCGCTCGCCGTCTCCAGCGGGGTCTTGATGGCGGCGAATTGCTCGGACCATTGTTCGAGCCGCGGCCGCTCCGCGCGCAAGGCTTCATCCGGCTGTCCAATCCGCTCCATCACGCGGTCGAAATCCGGCGGGTTGAGGTAGCGCGCGACGAAGCCCAGGGCTTCCAGCGACTGCAACAGTGGTGGCAACACGGCGACGATGTCGTCAACCACGGCCTCGCTCATGTGACGCTCTCTGCTTTCAGTGTAGCTGCGGCGCCTTCAATAGCCTGGCGCGATCAATCGAGCTAAGTACCACGTCAAAGGTGACGCCTTCGTGGTAGACCGTGAGCGGCACATCGACGCCGGCAGTCCCAAGCGACCATAGCTTCCGGTAGAAACCGATCTGGCTCGTTACCTTGTCACCGTTGACGGCGAGAATGACGTCTCCGGTCTTGAGCTCGGCGCGCGCCGCCGGCCCCTTGCTTGCAATGCCGACCACGACCAGGCGATTGTCGATCTCGGTGGTGTACATGCCGAGCCAGGGCCGCGCCGGCTTGTTGACGCGACCGAACTTCCGGATGTCGTCGAGCACCGGTTTCAGCAGGTCGATCGGCACGATCATGTTGACGTGTTCGGCCTTGCCGTCGCGCTCACGTTCGAGCTGCAGCGAGCCGATGCCGATCAGTTCGCCGCGGTTCGAGATCAGTCCGGTGCCGCCCCAGTTCGGGTGCGCGGGATGGGTGAAGATGGCTTCATCCAGAAGATATTCCCAGTAGCCCGCGAATTCCTGCTTGGCGGCGATCTGGCTCGCGACCGATCGCGTGCGCCCGCCGGCGCCGCCCACCACCACGCGGTCACCGACTTTCGCAGCCGCCGATGATCCCAGCCGTAGCGGATCGATGTCGAGATTGCCCAGCGCCTGCACCAGGCCAAAGCCGGATTCGAAATCGAAGCCGAGCGCATGGCCCTGCACGACACTGCCGTCGCCTCGATGCAGCCATACTGCTTCGGCTTCGGTGATGAGATAGCCGATGGTCAGCACCAGCCCATTGTCGATCACCACGCCGTTGCCGGCGCGTTCGGTGCCGAGCGTCTCTGCGCTGAACGCATCGGGCGGAATGATGGAATGCAGCCCGACCACGGAAGAGAGCGTGCGATCGAGATCGAAACCGTAATCGCCAGGACGCGGCTGGTTCGCGGGCGGCACTCTCCACTCGGTCAAAGAGGGCATTGATGGTCTCCTGGGGCCTGCGCGAAAAACGAAGGCGCGGGAAATTCACCGCACAATCTATGCTGCAAAAGGCCGCCGCGAAAGTGTCTCGCAACAGCAGTCCTCGAGCGCCTGATATGAGGGCATATTCGCACGTGGCGGGCTGAAACGGCAGCGGCGCTGTCCGGGTCCGACCGATCTCCCTGATGTTCCCGACCTGGTGGCGCGAAAGGCAGCCGACGTGCGTGCCAGGAGAGGCGTGGGCCGACAACGCGACCCGGGATCGGTGCGCTGCGCGTATTTGCGGGCTCGCGTCGGTTCCGGCGATCCCTTGCAAGCTCTCATTCCACCTTCACCCGTGCCCGCGACGGCACGATGCGGAACGGCCGGTCCTCCTTCAGCCAGCCTGCGCGCTCGTCGCGCAACAGCGTGCGGCGGACCTTGCCGGAATCGTCGCGCAAGCCGACGCTCGTGGCCTCGAAACTTTCCGGATGCTTGTAGCGGCTGAGCCGGTCAGCCAGGAACGCGGCCATGCCGTCGGCGATGGCTTGCGCATCGGTGCTACCGTCGAGTTCGAGAATGGCGTGCACGCGCTGCCCGAATTCCGGATCGGGCAGGCCGACGACGACGCAGGAGCGCACGTCCGGATGTTCGGTCACCGCGGCCTCGATCTCGGCCGGATAGATGTTGGCGCCGCCGCGCAGGATCATGTCGGCGAGCCGGTCGCCGAGATAGAGATAGCCATCGGCATCGAGCCTGCCGATGTCGCCGAGCGATTCCCAGCCATCGGGCCGGCGCTTCGGCTCGGCGCCGAGATAGTGATAGCTGCTGCCGGCGCCGTCATTGGGCAGGAAATAGATCTCGCCGGTCTCGCCGGTCGGGACCTCGTTGCCGTCCTCGCCGATGATGCGCAGGCGCGAGGTCTCGCCGATCTTGCCGACCGAGCCGGGATGCTCGAGCCATTCCACGCCGGATATGATCGTGGCGCCCTGGGCTTCGGTGCCGCCATAGAGTTCATAGATGCGTTCGGGCCCCAGCCACCCGATCCATTTTTCCTTCAGCCAGGGCGGCATCGGCGCTGCCATGTGAAACACGATCTGCAGGCTGGACAGATCGTAGCGA
>PNLC01000323.1 GCA_013822885.1 Bradyrhizobium sp. | reverse complement strand
CTGGAAGTCGCCGAAGAGAAGGAAGCCATCGCGCAGTACGGCTCCTCCGATTCGGGAGCGACGCTGGGCGATATTCTCGGCACCGCGCTGAAGAACCGCGACAAGTAAGCTTCGGCTTGTCTGTCACAAAAGCATCGGGCCCCGGTTTAGACCGGGGCCTTTTTTCTTCCTTCTCCCACAAGGGAGAAGGGAAGAAGAACGGGTCTTGTTTTCTTCATATTGCATCGCAATTGATGTAATCAGATAACGCTTCGGTCACGCTGAGATGCAAAACGTGCTGATCACTTCAGGAGAAACTCGATGTCGCTCGATTCGGACGTGATCGTCGATCGCCGCAGGATCCGTCGCAAGCTGACGTTCTGGCGGGTCGTGGCTGTCGTGGTGGCGATCGCGGCGATCGTCACCGTCGGCCTGGTCGCAACACCTGCCGGGCGCGCGTCGCTGACCTCGTCGGGATCGATCGCGCGCGTCAACATCGAAGGCCTGATCCGCAGCGACCAGAGCCGCGTCGAGGCGCTGGAGCGGCTGGAAAAGTCGCAGGCCGTTGCCGTCATCGTGCACATCAATTCGCCCGGCGGCACCACCGCCGGTTCCGAGCAGCTCTATGACTCGCTGGTACGGCTGAAGGCGAAGAAGCCGGTCGTCGTGGTGGTCGAGGGGCTGGCCGCCTCGGGCGGCTACATCGCAGCGCTAGCCGCCGATCATATCGTCGCCCGGCAGAGTTCGCTGGTGGGCTCGATCGGCGTGCTGTTTCAGTTTCCGAATTTCACCGAGCTTCTGAAGACCGTGGGCGTCAAGGTCGAGGAGGTGAAATCCTCGCCGCTGAAGGCTGCGCCCAATGGCTTTGAGCCGACCAGCCCGGAAGCGCGCGCCGCGCTCGACGCGCTGGTGAAGGATTCCTATGCCTGGTTCCGCGGCCTCGTGAAGGAGCGGCGCGGCATGGATGAGGTGTTGATCGAAAAAGTCGCGGACGGACGGGTTTTCACCGGCCGCCAGGCGGTGGAACTGAAGCTGGTCGACCAGCTCGGCGATGAAAAGGCGGCCGTGGCCTGGCTGGTGGCCGAGAAGAAGATCAAGAGCGACACGCCGGTGCGGGATTACAGGCTGACCCCGCGGTTCGGCGACATGACGTTCCTGCGTACGGCAGCTTCCATCTCGTTCGATGCGCTCGGCCTGGGTTCCATTGCGCGGCAGATCGAGCAGGCCGGCGTTGTGCAGGCCGTCGATCAGCTCAGTCTCGACGGCATGCTCGCCCTGTGGAGGCCCGCAGCGCCCAATTGATGCGCCGCGGCTGCTGCCGATTGCATCCTCCCGCGCTGCGGGTGTTGCCGCTGTGCCTCTTTGGGCCGCCTGTCGCCCTGTTCGTGCGACCCAAAATTGATTTAGCGTCTTGACAGATCAAGGTATTTTCACGGAAATGGATATCCGCACGACCCCGGATCCCAACCTCGATGATCAAATCCGAACTTGTTCAGCGCATCGCCGAGCACAACCCGCACCTTTACCAGCGGGATGTGGAGAACATTGTGAACGCGATCCTCGATGAGATTGTCGCGGCGCTGGCGCGCGGCGACCGTGTCGAGCTGCGAGGATTTGGCGCGTTCTCGGTCAAGCATCGCCCGGCGCGGGCAGGCCGCAATCCGCGCACCGGCGCCCATGTTCCGGTCGACCAGAAGAGCGTTCCGTTCTTCAAGACCGGCAAGGAAATGCGCGAGCGGCTGAACCGCGACACTGGATCGCCGGAGGCGAGCGCCTGACTGCTTTTTCTGGTTCTGAGTACCTCTAGCCGTGCTGCGGGTTTTCGTGCCCGCCGATCTCCGTCACTACGAGAGATGGTCATGCGAAAGTTCATCACGGCGCTGGTCGTCATTCCCTTAGGCCTGATCTTCATCGTCTTCGCGGTCGCCAACCGCCATTTCGTGACGGTGTCGTTCGATCCCTTCAATTCGGTCAATCCGGCGGTTTCGGTATCGTTGCCGCTGTTCGTCGTGATCATCGCAGTGGCGATTCTCGGCGTGGCAGCGGGCGGCATGGCGACCTGGCTCCGGCAGCGCCGCTGGCGGCGTGCCGCGCGCCAGCACGAGGCGGATGCCCGCCGGGCGAGGACGGAGACGGCCGATCTGCGCGCCGCCGCTTCGGTGTCCCGGCACGACCAGCAACGGCTTCCAGCGCCCTTGCCGCGCGGAATCTACGGGGCCGCCGGGCGAGACAAGCAGGGCGCGACGTTGTAGAACGCGCCCCGTCAGCCCCGTTTCAACCCGATCCGGGCTCGAAACCGCATCCGAGAAACCATGTCTCTGCTCGTCAAGATTTGCGGCCTGTCCACGCGCGAGACGCTCGACGCAGCGCTCGTGGCCGGGGCCGACATGGTGGGCTTCGTGTTCTTCCCCCCGTCGCCGCGCCATCTCAGCCTCGAGACCGCGCGGGAACTCGGCCACCAGGCCAAGGGCCGGGCGGCCAAGGTGGCGCTGTCGGTCGATGCCGACGACGCGACGCTCGAAAACATCGTCGAAACGCTGCAGCCGGACCTGCTGCAACTGCACGGCAAGGAAACCATCGCGCGGGTGCGCGACATCAAGGCCAAGTTCAGCTTGCCGGTCATGAAGGTGATTGCGGTCGAGACGTCGGCCGATCTTGCCGTTCTGCCGGGCTATGCCAGCGTCGCCGACCGCATCCTGTTCGACGCCCGCGCGCCGAAGGGCGCCACCCGCCCCGGCGGGCTGGGGGCCGTGTTCGACTGGAACGTGCTGGCGAAACTCGAGCTTGATTTGCCGTATCTGGTTTCAGGCGGGCTAACCGCCGATAACCTCGCGGAGGCGGTCCGCGTCACCCGCGCCGGCGGTATCGATGTATCCTCCGGCGTGGAAAGCGCGCCCGGCATCAAGGATCCCGAGATGATCCGCCATTTTATTCGCGCCGCCCGCGCCACCGAAGAACTGATGGTCCGATGAATCCAAACCTTCCCAATTCATTCCGCACCGGTCCGGACGAGCGCGGGCATTTCGGTATTTTCGGCGGACGTTTTGTCGCCGAAACCCTGATGCCGCTGATCCTCGATCTGGAAAAGGCCTATGCCGACGCCAAGGCCGATCCGGCGTTCCAGGCGGAAATGAACGGCTATCTCAAGCACTATGTCGGCCGGCCGTCGCCGCTTTATCTCGCCGAACGCCTCACCGAGCATCTTGGCGGCGCAAAGATCTATTTCAAGCGCGAGGAGCTGAATCACACCGGCTCGCACAAGGTCAACAACGTGCTCGGCCAGATCATGGTCGCGCGGCGCATGGGCAAGAAGCGCATCATCGCCGAGACCGGCGCCGGCCAGCATGGCGTCGCCACCGCGACGCTGTGCGCACGCTTCGGGCTCGAATGCGTGGTCTATATGGGCGCGGTCGACGTCGAGCGGCAGCAGCCCAACGTGATCCGCATGGAAATGCTGGGCGCCAGGGTAGTCCCGGTGCAGTCGGGTTCGCGCACGCTGAAGGACGCGATGAACGACGCGCTGCGCGACTGGGTCACCAACGTCCACAATACGTTCTACTGCATCGGCACGGTGGCGGGCCCGCATCCCTATCCGATGATGGTGCGCGATTTTCAATCCATCATCGGCGACGAGACCCGCCAGCAGATGCAGGAGGCCGAAGGCCGCCTGCCGGATTCGCTGATCGCCTGCATCGGCGGCGGCTCCAATGCGATGGGCCTGTTTCATCCCTTCCTCGACGACCCCTCCGTGGAAATTTTTGGCGTCGAAGCGGCGGGCCACGGGCTCACGCAATTGCACGCGGCATCGATCGCCGGTGGCCGGCCCGGCGTGCTGCACGGCAATCGCACTTATTTGCTGATGGACGATGACGGCCAGATCCAGGACGCGCATTCGATCTCGGCGGGACTGGACTATCCCGGCATCGGGCCGGAGCATTCCTGGCTGCACGAGACCGGCCGGGTCACGTATTTATCGGCGACCGATGACGAGGCGCTGGAGGCGTTTCAACTGCTCTCGAGGCTGGAGGGCATCATCCCCGCCCTCGAACCGGCGCACGCCATCGCAAAGGTGATGGAGCTCGCACCGAAGCGGCCGAAAGATCACCTGATGGTGCTCAATCTCTCCGGCCGCGGCGACAAGGACGTGCCGCAGGTTGGCGATATCCTGAAGGGCAAGAAGTCGTGATGATCGCTTGCATCGAATTTGCGGAGAGAGCCCCCACCCTGACCCTCCTCCGCAAGCGGGAGAGGGGATCGACTGTCGTCGCGGCGGGGCAAGCTCGGCTCCCCCTCCCGCTTGCGGGGGAGGGCCAGGGTGGGGGTGCCGCCGCGGGCGCAAATTTCGGGAAGAGTCACAGCGCCGCGAGGATCGCACCATGACCACCCGCATCGATGCACGCTTCGCCGAACTCGCCAGGCAAGGCCGCTCGGCGTTTGTCACCTTCGTGATGGCAGGCGATCCGGACCCTGCGACCTCGCTCGACATCCTCAAGGCGCTGCCGAAGGCGGGCGCCGACGTCATCGAGATCGGCATGCCGTTTACCGATCCGATGGCGGACGGGCCGTCGATCCAGGCCGCGGGGCTGCGCGCCCTGAAGGCCGGCATGACGCTGAAGAAAACGCTGGAGATGGTGCGTGGTTTCCGCAAGGACGACGATAGCACGCCGCTGGTGCTGATGGGCTACTACAATCCGATCTACATTTACGGCGTCGATAAATTCCTCGTCGATGCCAAGACATCTGGCGTCGACGGCCTGATCATCGTCGACCTGCCGCCCGAGGAGGACAACGAGCTGTGCCTGCCGGCGATGAAGGCGGGACTCAATTTCATCCGCCTGGCGACGCCGACCACCGACGACAAGCGCCTGCCGGCCGTGCTCGCGAACACATCGGGCTTCGTCTACTACGTCTCCATCACCGGCATCACCGGCAGCGCCAGCGCCGATTCCACTGTTGTCGGCGAGGCCGTCGCCCGCATCAAGCGTCATACCAAACTGCCGGTTTGCGTCGGCTTCGGCATCCGCACGCCCGACGCGGCGCGCGCGATTGCGGAGAATGCGAACGGCGCCGTGGTCGGGACCGCGCTGGTCGATGCGCTCAACGCCAGCCTCGATGCCGGGGGCCGCGCGACGCCCAAGACCGTCGGCGCCGTTGCCGACCTCGTGGCTGAGCTGGCGCAGGGCGTGCGGGGCGCGAAACAGGCTGCAGAATAAGCCATAATTGCGTGGGATTAGGCGTGAGTCGCGGCTTGTTGGGCTGAGCCCGGGTCGCCATATTCCAGTTGATGCGTTTGACCGCATTTCGGAGCGAAACATGAATTGGCTCACCAATGTCGTCCGGCCAAAGATCCGCAACATCCTGCGCCGCGAGACGCCGGAGAATTTGTGGATCAAGTGCCCGGATTCCGGGCAGCTCGTATTCTACAAGGACGTCGAGGCCAACCAGTTCGTCATTCCCGGATCGAATTACCACATGCGCATGGGCGCGGTGGCGCGGCTGAAATCGGTGTTCGACAACGAGACCTGGTACGATATAGCGCTGCCCGACGTGT
>PNLC01000322.1 GCA_013822885.1 Bradyrhizobium sp. | reverse complement strand
CCCCGGATCCATGCCGAGCCGCGCCGCATCGACCACGACTTCCGCCAGCGCCGCGACGTCCTTCAGCCCCATGTTGAGGCCCTGCCCCGCGATCGGGTGGATGACATGCGCGGCATCGCCGACCAGGGCCAGTCGCTCCGCGATGAATGAACGCGCGACGAAATAGCCGAGCGGAAAAGCCCGCGGCTTGTCGAGCGCCTTGATCTCGCCGAGATGCAGCCCGAAGCGGCGTTCGAGTTCGCTGTGAAATTCGTCCTCGCCGAGCGCCGTGATGCGCGCGGCCTCGGCGCGGTTCTCGGTCCACACCAGCGAGGAACGCTTACCCGTCAGCGGCAGGATCGCGAAGGGGCCCGCGGGGAGGAAATGTTCCTCGGCACGGCCGTGATGATCGCGCTCATGGCCGACGGTGGCCACGATGCCGGATTGATCGTACTCCCAGCCATGGGTGGCGATGCCGGCGCGCTCGCGCAGCTTCGAGCGCGCGCCGTCGGCGGCGACCAGGAGGCTTGCCTCGACGACATTGCCATCGGCGAGCGTCACGGTGACGCCGTCGGCTCGCGAATCGTAGCTCGAGACTGCGGTAGCACGCAGATCGATGCCTTCGGCCTCGGCGCGGGCGACCAGCGCGTCGATCAGCCGGCGGTTTTCGACCATATGCGCGAAGGGTTCGCCGGGTTCGACCTCCCCCGCAAACGTCAGGAACACCGGGCGGGTAGCGTCGTCCAGTCTGGAATCGGTGACGACCATGTCGAGGATGGGTTGTGAATCGGCCGCGACCTGGTCCCAGACGCCGAGCGCCTCGAACAACCGCCGGCAGGCGGCCACGATGGCGGTCGCGCGCGGGTCGCGGCTCGGCCGCGCGGCCAGCGCCGGATCGGCGACGACGACCGGTATGTCGCTGCCCAACCCCTGGCGGAACGCCAGCGCCAGGGCGAGCCCGGCAAACGCTCCGCCGCAGATGACAATGCTTCGCTGTGCCGTCATGTGATCCTTACCCAGTTACGCTGTCACACCAGACGAGACTTGCTACCTGATAATAGCTGGGCGAAACAGGGCCTCGAAACAAGGTTTCATCCGTCATTCCGGGTCACGCGCAAGCGTGGACCTCAGATGTGCTATCGCACATCGGGAAATCTCGAGATTCCGGGTCTGGTCCTTCGGACCATCCCGGAATGACGCAGGATATCAACCGAAAGCGCCGCCATGTCCAAAGGCCTGATTGACCTGATTTCCATCCTCGATCTGGAGCCGCTCGAGGTTAACCTGTTCCGCGGCAACAGCCCGAAGACGAGCTGGCAGCGCGTGTTCGGCGGACAGGTGATCGGACAGGCGATGGTGGCGGCGTGCCGCACGGTCGAGGGCCGGCTGCCGCACTCGCTGCATTGCTACTTCATCCTGCCCGGCGACCCGCAGATTCCGATCATCTACGAGGTCGAGCGGCTGCGCGACGGCAAGAGCTATTCGACACGGCGCGTCACCGCGATCCAGCACGGCCACGCGATCTTCTCCATCATGGTGTCGTTTCACGCCGAGGAAGAAGGCGCATTCGACCATCAGGACAAGATGCCGGACGTGCCGCCGCCGGAGAAGCTCACTGCCGAGGAAGTCGCCAAGCAGCCGATGTTCAAGGAGATGCCGGACTTCATCCGCCGCTATTACGAATCCGACCGCCCGATCGAACTGCGTCCGGTCGAGCTCGGCCGCTATTTCGGCCAGAAGATCGACGACGGGCGGATCCATGTCTGGATTCGTACGGCTGCGAAACTGCCCGATGATCCGGCGCTGCACATGTGTGCGCTGGCCTATGCGTCGGATTTTTCGCTGCTCGATGCGATCATGGCGCGCTATGGCCGTACGCTGTTTGACAACCGCATGATGCCGGCGAGCCTCGATCACGCGATGTGGTTTCACCGGCCGTTCCGCGCCGACGAATGGCTGCTTTACGCCCAGGATTCACCCAGCGCGCAGGACGGCCGCGGATTGACCCGCGGCCTGATCTTCAAGCCCGACGGCACGCTGGTGGCGTCAGTGGCCCAGGAAGGTTCGGTGCGCCAACGCAAGTGACGCTATCAAGCGTCCGCGTGCGCGCCTCTCTCGGCCAAAACAGTCTGCGATGCCAGCCACTGTGACATCCATCGATACACCCACGGTATCGGGATGATGAAGAGGCTGGCGATCGCGGCCACGAGCGCACGCCACAGAAACTCCAGGCCGCTGCCGATGAAGAGGACTTCACGCCGCGTGCCCTGGATGTTCCGACAAAACCATCGCAGCCAGGCTGTGTAGACCCACGCCCAGCCAATGATCGTAATGATGGAGATGGCCGCAAGAATGGTCCATCCCAGGTAAGCCCAGACCGAGCCGGAGAAACTGAGCCCGAGCGGCTGACCGTTGGACGCGAGATTCGCGATGAACCATTTGAGAAACAGCCAGTAGAAGGCCATCTGGACGAGGATCATCAGATTGCTGAGCAGTTCGCTGCCGATCATGCCGACGCCGATCAGGAGAACGACCAGGCCGAAGAACCAGGGAACGATCGTCATCACCTGGCCTTCGAAGCTCAGGTTCGGTCGTCCCGGAACCTGCACGCACGGGACGATCCACTTGAGGTACCACACCAGCACCCATGGGGCCGGGATGACGAGGATCAGACCGATCACGAGAACGAGGCTGCGCCAGACGAACTCCAGAATGTCGAAATCGATCGACAGCGGACCTCCGCTATAGCTGCTCGCCGAGGCGCCCATTGGCGGCGGACCGCCAGGCTGCTGAACGGAAGGGGGACCCGATCCGCCAGGGACCAGGCCGGGGATCTCGCCCGCCCGCTGCCAGCCTGACATGCCCTCGGTCCAGACCAGCGTATCCGGCCTGACCGTCCCCCGGGTAATGAGGTCGCGCAGCTGGGCCTCGGGAAATGGGCCCTGTTGCTGGCCGTTGGATGCATAAAACCACGATCGGTTCGACATATTATTCTCTTGCGGGAAATGGGGGAGCCGGCCGGGCGGCTGGGAGGTAGGTAGCCCCATTGTGTCGGATGATCATGTTCCCTGTACAGTGAGCGACCTCACCGGATGCAAATGTTTTCCCCTTATACCTGCAACTTTTTTGTGCCATTTGCCCAGAAAGATGCCAGATTTGGTTCTCAGCCGAAGCGCTGGGCGCAGCGGCCTGCCGACCACGCAGCCGACACGGCCAATGAACATTCGACCCACCGGAAAACGAAGGCCTGACCATGAAACTCGTCGTCGCGATCATCAAACCATTCAAGCTTGACGAGGTGCGCCAGGCACTGACGGCTATCGGCGTCCACGGCATGACGGTGACCGAGGTCAAGGGTTACGGTCGCCAGAAGGGCCACACCGAAATCTATCGCGGCGCCGAGTATGTCGTGAATTTCCTGCCGAAACTTAGAATCGAAATCGCAGTCGCGTCCGACATCGCCGAGAAGGCGGTTGGCGTCATCACCGCCAATGCGCGCACCGGGCAGATCGGCGACGGCAAGATCTTCGTCACGCCGATCGATCACGCACTGAGAATCCGCACCGGCGAGACCGACAGCGACGCGCTCTGAGATTTCAATACTTCAACGCGCGACGGCAGCGATGCCGTCGCGCGAGCCGAGACAGTCAAGAAACGACAACACGCCGGGGGAATTCCATGGGGGCACCATCGTATCGTGCAGCAAGCAATGCTGCGCTCACGCTTCTTGCTGCGAACTTCCTGCTGACAACGCCGGCTTCTGCCGAGACATCTGCGATCAACCCCGCCGACACCGCCTGGATGATCGTCGCCACCGCGCTGGTGCTGATGATGACGATACCGGGCCTGGCGCTGTTCTATTCGGGCATGGTGCGCAAGAAGAACGTGCTGGCGACGATGGCGCAGAGCCTCGCTGCCGTTGCGATGATCTCGATCCTCTGGGTTGCGTTCGGTTATTCGCTGGCGTTCGTCGGCGACGGCCCCTGGATCGGCTCGCTTGATCGCTGGTTCCTGGTCGGAATGACAATGGACAGCGTCAACCCGGCGGCAAAGACCATCCCTGAAGCGCTTTTCATGCTGTACCAGATGACGTTTGCCATCATCACGGTGGCGCTGGTGGCAGGCGCCGTGGCCGACCGCATGCGCTTCTCAGCCTATCTCTTGTTCTCGGCCGGATGGTTCATGTTTGCCTATGTGCCGCTCGCTCATTGGGTCTGGGGCGGCGGATTTCTTGCGACCATGGGCGTACTAGATTTTGCTGGCGGTCTCGTCGTGCATCTTTCCGCCGGCGTTGGCGGCCTGGTTGCAGCCAAAGTGATGGGCCGGCGTCACGGCTATGGCAGCGAAAATCTCGCGCCATTCGATCTCTCGCTTGCCGTGATGGGGACCGGCTTGTTGTGGGTCGGCTGGTTCGGCTTCAATGGCGGATCGGCGCTGGCTGCGAACTCGCGCGCCGTGATGGCGATCACCGCAACGCATCTTGCGGCTTGCGCCGGCGCGCTGACGTGGGCCGCGATCGAATGGGCGACGCGCCGCAAGCCTTCGGTGCTCGGGATGATCTCCGGCGCGATCGCCGGCCTCGGAACGATCACGCCGGCCTCGGGATTTGTCGCGCCCTGGCACGGTGTCATCATCGGCGTGGTGGCCGGAACGCTTTGCTTCTGGGCCTGTACCTGGCTCAAGCAGCGTTTGCAGTATGACGACTCGCTCGACGTGTTCGGCGTCCACGGCATCGGTGGCATGACCGGCACGCTGCTCGCCGGCGTATTTGCGGTAAGCGCGATCGGCGGCACGTCCGGCCTGCTCGAAGGCAACCCGCAGCAGGTGCTGATCCAGCTCTACGGTATCGCCGCCACACTGGTTTGGTCCGGTGGCGTCACGTTCGTGCTGCTCAAGCTTGTGAGCGTGTTCGTGCCGCTCCGGGTGTCGCTGCAGCAGGAGCTCGAGGGTCTCGACATCTCGCAGCACGGCGAAGCGCTGCAGTAGCCTGCCCATCCCAATACCTTCTGGCTGCCCGACTGCTGGGCAGGAATATGTCCGGAGTCAGGCTCGCTCATGATTTGGGCATGCCTGCCTATCCGTTAGGCGCGACGGAATGGCGCAGGATCGGGCAACTCGCGCTGAGCGCGAAAACAGCCGCATTCATAGTCCGTTAGGCAACGCCTCCGATCTGGCACGGCATTTGATTCTAATGGTCCAGGCTGTGCCCGCGTAGTGAACTTCTCCGCGTGGTGAATCTCAGTCGAGAACGCCCGGTATGTCTGAGCCGGGCCCAAGCGGGGATAGGACCCATGAAAATTGTTATGGCGATCATCAAGCCATTCAAGCTCGAAGAAGTCCGCGACGCCCTGACCGCCATTGGCGTTCATGGTCTCACGGTGACGGAAGTCAAAGGCTATGGCCGGCAGAAAGGTCATACCGAAATCTATCGCGGCGCCGAATATGCGGTGAGTTTCCTGCCCAAGATCAAGATCGAGGTCGCCGTCGCCTCGGATCAGGTCGACAAGACCATCGACGCCATCACCTCCGCCGCCAAAACCGGACAGATCGGTGACGGCAAGATCTTCGTCATCAACCTCGACCATGCGGTTCGCATCCGCACCGGCGAGGCGGATGCCGCGGCCCTCTGATTTCGCGCTCAA
>PNLC01000321.1 GCA_013822885.1 Bradyrhizobium sp. | reverse complement strand
GGATTCATTGTCGAGAAGATGCATCTCTGCGCCTTGGACTTGGGAGTGGAAAACTTCTAAAGTTGCGCTGCAATAGAGAAGAAATAATTTTCTCTTTGTAGCCCTTGATCGAGACATAAATAGAAAATAATTTCAGTCAACCCCCAAGTTGGGGAAAGCGAGTGTCTGATGCGCTACCTGCCAGTGTTCCTGGATCTGCAAAGCGGCAAGGTGCTGCTCGTTGGCGCGGGCGAGCTCGTGCGCGCAAAATTGCGCCTGCTGGTTTCGGCTGGCGCGCGGGTCCGCTGGTATGCGACCGACGGCGATCATGATCTGGCGGGCCTCGCGCCAGCAGACGTCGCACGGATCGAGCCGGCCTCGGGCGATCCGCTCACGGCCGACCTGTCCGGTGTAATTGCGATTCTCTGTGCCGGCGCCGGCGACATCGGCGTTGCCATGTCGGCGCGCGCCAAGGCGGTAGGCCTGCCCGTCAACGTGATGGACGATCTCGCGCATTCCACGTTCATTTTTCCTGCGATCGTCGATCGCGGCGATGTCGTCGTCGCTGTCGGAACCGGCGGAACGTCGCCGGTGGTCGCACGGCGCATCCGCGAGCGCATCGAGGCGGTGCTGCCGGCGCGCATCGGCGATCTCGCCGGCTTCATCGGAAGTTTTCGCAAGGCGATGCATGCGCGCATTCCCGAGTTTTCGTTGCGGCGCCGGTTCTGGGAACGCGTGATCGATGGCCCGATCGGCGCGCTGGTCCTTACGGGGCGCAAGGACGAGGCTGAAGCCGCATTGAACGCAATTGCCGATCCCAGCGCGTTTGCGGGGGCTCTCGCAGACGGCAAGGCCGAAGGCAGGGTGACATTGGTTGGCGCCGGTCCAGGTGATCCGGATCTGCTCACCGTCAAGGCGCTGCGCGCGCTGCAGGACGCCGATGTTGTTTTCTATGACGAACTGGTGTCGCCGGAAATTCTCGATCGCATCCGCCGCGATGCCTCGCGCATTCCGGTCGGACGCCGCATCGGCAAGCCCGGCATCGGCCAGGATGCGATCAACAAATTGCTGGTCGATGCTGCGAAGTCGGGACAGCGCGCCGTGCGGCTGAAAGGCGGCGATCCCTTCATCTTCGGCCGCGGCGGCGAGGAGATTGAAGCGCTGCGCGCCGAAGGCATCGCCTATTCGGTGGTGCCGGGCATTACCGCGGGCCTCGGTGCCGCCGCGCAATTCGAGGCGCCGCTCACCTATCGTCACGAGGCGCTGCGCATCACCTTCCTGACTGCGCACAAGGCAAGGGATGCCGAAACCGTCGACTGGTCGGTGCTGACCGACAGCAAGATGACCATCGTGGTCTATATGGGCATGACCGCCGCGCCGTCGGTCCGCGCTGGCCTGTTGGCCGCAGGCCGGTCGCCGCAGACCCCCGTCGGCATCTTCGCGCGGGTGACGCGGCAGGATGCGCAGGCCGTGGTCGGCACGCTGGAAAATCTTCCGGCGCTGGTCGAAAGAATCGATGGCGGTCCCGCCATCCTCATCATCGGCGACGTTGTGGCGCATTCCGCGCCATGGCGGCAGTCGAATCCCAACAAAATACTCTCCAAACTGCTGGATGCTGCCGAATGACATCTCCGCTTCAACAAAAAATAAAGATCACGGGCCCCTCGATGGTGACCGCCAACCGGACGTCGGATGGCGTCGTGATCTACCGCACCGCGCAGCAAGGCTGGTCGGCGAGCCTGTCGGACGCCGCTATCGTCCGCACGTCGGACGAGGCGCGCGCGCTGCTCAATGAGGCCAACGCCGATGACGTCGGCGCGATCGGTGCCTATATCGCGCCGGTCGAACTCAAGGAGGGCGGAGAGATCAAGCCCGGCAACTTGCGCGAACACATCCGCTCGAAGGGTCTCACCATCGACCTGCTTCCGGCCTGAGGCTTATCCATATGTACGCATACGATGAACTCGATCGCACGCTGATCAACGAACGCGTCTCCGAATTCCGCGATCAGGTGAAGCGCCGGCTCGCCGGCGAACTCACCGAGGACGAATTCAAGATGCTGCGGCTGCAGAACGGCGTCTATCTGCAGCTGCACGCCTACATGTTCCGTGTCGCGATCCCCTACGGAACGCTGTCGTCGAAGCAGCTGCGGGCGCTGGCCCGCGTCGCGCGCCGCTATGACCGTGGCTATGGCCATTTCACGACGCGGCAGAACATCCAGTTCAACTGGATCAAGCTCGCCGAACTGCCCGATGCGCTCGCCGATCTTGCCGAGGTCGGCATCCACGCGATGCAGACCTCCGGAAACAACATGCGCAACGTGACCTCGGACCAGTGGGCCGGCGTCGCGCCGGGCGAGGTCGAGGATCCCCGCATCTGGTCGGAAATCCTGCGCCAGCACACTACGCTGCATCCGGAATTCTCGTTCCTGCCGCGCAAGTTCAAGATCGCGATCACCGCCTCCGAACACGACCGCGCCGCGATCAAGGTTCACGACATCGGCCTGCGTCTGCACAGGAATGCCGACGGCGAGACCGGGTTCGAGGTGCTGGTCGGCGGCGGTCTCGGCCGCACCCCGTTCATCGCCAAGACCATCAAGCCCTTCGTCCCCGGCCGCGATATCCTGAGCTATGTCGAGGCGATCCTGCGCGTCTACAACCAGTACGGCCGCCGCGACAATATCTACAAGGCGCGCATCAAGATACTGGTGCACGAGCTCGGCATCGAGAAGTTCGCGCGCGAGGTCGATGAGGAATGGCGCCAGATGGATGGTGGCGGGCTGACGCTCGATCATTCCGTCATCGAGGAGGTGCGCTCGCGCTTCTCCTATCCGGCCTACGAGAAGCTGCCGCACATGCCCGATGAACTGAAGCAGGCGGCGCATGATCCGCTGTTCGAGCGCTGGCGCAAGAACTCTGTGGCCCCGCACAAGGTGCAGGGCTATTCGATTGTGACGCTGTCGCTGAAGCCGGTAGGCGGCCCGCCCGGCGATGCCACCGCGGACCAGATGGATGCGGTCGCCGATCTCGCCGACCGATATTCGTTCGGCGAGATACGTGTTGGCCATGAGCAGAACCTGGCGTTGCCGCATGTCGCCAAGCGCGATCTGCCGCAACTGTGGAAAGCGCTCGACCGGATCGGGCTCGCCACGCCGAATGTCAACCTGGTCACTGACATCATCGCCTGCCCGGGACTGGATTACTGCTCGCTGGCCAATGCGCGCTCGATCCCGATCGCGCAGGAATTGACCCGGCGCTTCGCCAATCACGATACCGCCGAGATGATCGGGCGGCTGCACATCAACATCTCCGGCTGCATCAACGCCTGCGGCCATCACCATGTCGGCCACATCGGTATCCTCGGCGTCGAGAAGAACGGCGAGGAATTCTACCAGATCACGATCGGCGGCCGCGCCGACGAGAACGCGCAGATGGGCGCGCTGATCGGACCGGCCGTTCCCTATGCGGAAGTTGCCGATGTGATCGAAGACATTGTCGAGGCTTATCTGGCGCTGCGCGACCGTCCCGAGGAACTGTTCGTCGATACGGTCAAGCGTTTGGGCGTCGAGCCATTCAAGGAGCGGGTCTATGCCACTCGTTAAGCAGGGTAGAATTACCACCGATCCGTTCGTTCACGCGGTGGACGGCGCCGAGCTGCCTGATGATGGCGCGATCCTCGTTCCGGCGGCGCGCTTCCTCGAGGATCCGGAAGCCGTGCTGAAGCGCGCCGGCAAGGTCGGCGTGATCTGGCCGAATAACCGCGATCTAGACGATCTCGTGCCGTATCTCGATCGTCTCGCCGCGGTCGCGCTGGTATTCCCGAGCTTCCGCGACGGCCGCGCCTACAGCCAGGCGCGCCTGCTGCGCGAGCGCCATGGTTATGACGGCGAAATGCGTGCCACCGGCCAGGTGCTGCGCGACCAGTTCGTGTTCATGTCGCGCGCCGGCTTCGACGCCTTCGAGGTAAAGAAAGACGCCGATGCCGATGCGTTCGCTGCCACCGTGAAGCGCTACTCGGTGTTCTATCAGCCGACCGGCGACGGCCGCGTCACCGCGTTCAATCGGCGGATGCAGCTGCGCCATTCGGAGAGCGCCGGCCAGTGAGCACGACCGCGCAGCAGGTGCTGAGCCCGGAGGCCGCGATCGTATCGCAGGCGCAGTCGCTCGATCTCGCGCTGCGCGATGCGGCGCCTGCGGAAGTCATTGCGGCCGCGCTGAAGACCGTCGGCCGCGCGCATCTCGCGCTGGTCTCTTCGTTCGGCACGGAATCGGCGGCGCTGCTCAAGGTGATGGCCGATGTCGATCCAGCCATACCCGTGGTCTTCCTCGACACCGGCTGGCTGTTCGAGGAGACGCTCGCCTATCGCGATACGCTGATCGCAACGCTGGGCCTGACCGACGTTCGCTCGATCAAGCCGTTGGAAGCGACGCTGTCGCGCGAGGATCCGGAGCGTGAATTGTGGTTTTCCGATCCCGATGCCTGCTGTCGTATCCGCAAGGTGGAACCGCTGGCGCGTGCGCTGAAGCCGTTCTCGGCCTGGATCAACGGGCGCAAGCGCTTCCAGGGCGGAGCGCGCGCGGAAATTCCTGTTGTCGAGGACGACGGCGCGAAACTGAAGTTCAATCCGTTCGCCAACGTGTCCCGCGAGGAGATCGAGGCGATCTACACAATGGCGAAATTGCCGCCGCATCCGCTGCTTGCTTCGGGTTATCTGTCGGTCGGATGCATGCCCTGCTCGAGCCGGACGGCGCCCGGTGAGGATTCGCGGGCAGGGCGATGGCGCGGCCAGGCCAAGAGAGAATGCGGTATCCACACGACGAAGACTTCTTAGGACAACGTCGCTGCAGTACCGCAAACAATGAAATGCGGTTTCGTTGACTAAACGCCCGTTCATCGTGACTTATACGCTTCCAGCTTTGATGATAGGCTTCATCGAGCTGAATGGAGATCAACGATGATCCGTCGCATTCTGCCCTTCGTTGCGGGATTGCTCTGGGCGAGTTCCGCATTCGCTGCCGACTTCACCCTGCTCAACGTGTCCTACGATCCGACGCGCGAACTCTATGCCGATTTCAACAAGGCGTTTGCGGCGGCGTATCGGAAAGAAAACGGCAAGAGCGTCGAGATCAAGCAGTCGCATGGCGGCTCGGGCTCGCAAGCACGGGGCGTAATCGATGGCTTGCAGGCCGACATCGTCACGCTGGCGCTGGCCTATGACATCGACGCCATCGCCGCCAAGGGCCTGATTGCAACGGATTGGCAGAAGCGCCTGCCGCTCAATGCGTCGCCCTACACCTCGACCATCGTGTTCATGGTCCGCAAGGGCAATCCGAAGGCGATCAAGGATTGGGACGACCTGATCAAGCCCGGCGTGCAAGTGATTACGCCGAACCCGAAGACATCGGGCGGCGCCCGTTGGAACTACCTGGCGGCGTGGGGCTTTGCGGAGAAAAAACTTGGCTCCGCCGACAAGGCGAAGAAATTCGTCGGCGATCTCTTCAAGAACGTGCCGGTGCTGGATACCGGCGCGCGCGGTTCGACGGTGACGTTCGTCGAGCGCGGCGTCGGCGACGTGCTGCTGGCGTGGGAGAACGAGGCGTTCCTGGCGCAGCGCGAATTCGGCAAGGACAAGTTCGAGATCGTGGC
>PNLC01000320.1 GCA_013822885.1 Bradyrhizobium sp. | reverse complement strand
TGCTCGGCAACGGCCAGGCGATGCGCTACGGCATCGGCATCGGCCGCGACGGCTTCACCTGGTCGGGCACCCAGACTATCACCCGCAAGGCGGAATGGCCGGCCTGGACCCCGCCCCCACAAATGATCGCCCGCCAGCCCTATCTGCCGCGCCACATGGCCGGCGGCCCCGGCAACCCGCTCGGTGCCCGCGCGATGTATCTCGGCGGCACCATCTACCGCATCCACGGCACCAACGCGCCGGAAACCATCGGCACCCGCGTCTCCTCGGGCTGCCTCCGCCTCACCAACGAGGACGTCAAGGATCTCTATTCGCGGGTCGGCGTCGGCACCAAGGTGATCGTGCTGCCGATGACGGACCGCCGCGCCGATCTCGGCACGACCATCCGCTAACGCAATCGGTTCTCACCGTCGTCAAACGGCCTCGGCATTGCCGAGGCCGTGTTTCGTTCAGCCCGATCTCACTTCGTAGACCCGGATGCTCGAAATGAAGGGGTTGCCTTGCGCCAGCTTCTCCGCCTCCTCAAGGCTGCCGGCGTTGACGATCGTGAAGCCGGTGATGGAGTCGGGGCCGAGCGGCAGGTCTTTGGTTCCTCCCCTCGAGATTTCCCGGCCAAGGCCGAAGCCGCCCATGTCAACGGTATGGGGCTTGGCTGCCTCAAACCATTTGCCCCAGGCTGCCATGATTTCCGGCGTAGGCTTTTCAAATCCGTAATGCAGCAGCACATATTTCTTCATGCACGACTCCTGTTCAACCTGGTCCAAGCCACGGGTCACTCCCTCAATTCGCACCCGGCGGTACACGCCGACGCTCTGCTAGATCGAACAGAACAGGAAGCTTGCGAACCAGCGCCATCGAGCCGCTGACTCTGGCGCGCTTCGCCTCTACCGCATCCTGAAGCGATACGCTCTTCCCGATAATCTGCAGCACCGCGTCGAACGGGGCCTCCAATGTCCCCTTGCAATCGGCGATGCCTCTGTGGATCGACGTGCCCGAGCCGCTGCCCGTGACGGTAAAGCCCGCCGATTTCCTGCCATGGGTAACCACGAGACCGATGTTGATGTCCGGCACGGGGGAACGCTTCGCAATCGCGTCAAGGCCAAGCATTACCCAGTCGGGCTCGAACGTGTCGCCCGCCGCCGGCGGAAACAGAAATCGGCCGCCCCATCGGATCAACTCCCGGATCGCGGGCTGGATTTCCCGGCCGATCTCCGTCAGCTCGTACACCTGTGCATTGGCCGGACGCGGCAATACGGCGCGCCGGACGACGTTGCACTCGATCAGGGTAGTGAGGCGCGCTGTCAGCAAGGTAGGACTCATGCCATCGAGATGATCGAGCAGATCGCCAAATCGCTTCGGCCCAAGAAGCAGCTCCCGGATGATCAGGAGGGTCCAACGCTCGCCGATGATCTCCGCCGCGCGGGCAAGTGCGCAGAATTGCGGGTAGTGGAGATTGCTCATGCCGTTGCGATCAGTTCCTCCGGTAGCAAGGGCGATCAGCGGGCCCACGATCACAAACTGCAGGATCGTGAACGCAATTGCCAGACGAACGCGATCGGAAAGTCGGAACCAGGTAGGCGGCCAAGCCGAGCCAGAAGCCGCGGACGCTGGCCGGGCGGGCAACGCAGGATACGGACGGCATCGGCGACCCCGATTTACTACATTTTTTGTAGTACCTAGTATCAATTATGGAGTCAATCACTGGATGACGCGGGGCCATCGGCCTGCCCGCGACGGCCGGCCCATGCTTCCAGCGCTGCTCGTTTTATCGGGACGTCCGATGGCCCTCGCCGTGGAACGCATGGCCGGCAAGGAAACCCCTTCACCGCCGCTTTCGGAACAATAGCCCGCAAAGGACAGGACGAAGACGCCGCATGCGTCGTTGCCCGCGTTCATCCGCTGATCGTGGCATCGAAGCGGCGCGACAAATTAATGTGATCGCTCGTGAACGCCTGTCGGCGAACGCATCGGCACGCGCAGGCTTGATCGGCCTCGCACTGGCGCGCCTGCCCCCTTCCCTGTAAAACGCCCTGGAGCATTCTATTATCGGGGAGCCGATGCGTCTGCCGATGCATCCCAAGACAATTGCGATCGCGGTAGCGGTCATCGTGGTTTCATTCGTGGTCAGCCTGAAGGTCTTTGACTTCGTGGCGCCGCGCGGCGACCTGCGCGCGCCCACGCTGGTCGAATTGCCGCCGCTTCCGGCGGCGCCGCGCGCATCCACGGTGATGGCGCCGGTTGCGATTGCGCTGTCGGCGATCCGCGAGGCGGCCGATCGCAGCGCGCCGCGCAGTTTCAGCGGCAAGGCCGACAACCCGATCTCGCAGATCCTGGAGAATGCCGACATCGGCTGGACCGCCTCGCGCGGGCCGATCACTGCCACCGGCGCCCAGGACGTGTTGTCGCTGGCGACGCCGCTGACGGGAACGCTCAACGTCACCGGCTCGCTGTCGGCGAAGGCGACCGGCGCGGTCGGCGATGCGCTGAGCGGGCTGCTGGGCGGCAACGTCGCCAAGCAAATCGGCGGCATCAACATCAAGAACCTCAACGCCAACGCCGAGATCAAGGGCAACGTCGTCATCACCGCGCGGCCGAAGATCGCCGCCGCCTGGCGCATCGAGCCCAACCTCGCGGCGCAGGTCAATCTCGGCGACACCAGCCTCACCGCCGCCGGCGCGCGCATCAGCGTGCCGGCGCAGGTCAAGCCGCTGATCGACAAGAACGTCGCCGAACAGATCGCCCTGGTGCAGGCGCGCCTGCGCAACGACCCGACGCTCGAGCAGAACGCGCGCGTGCAATGGGCCAAGGCCTGCCGTTCGATCTCGCTGCAGGGCACCAGTGCCAGTTCGACGATGCCGCCGCTGTGGCTGGAGGTGCGGCCGACGCGCGCGATTGCCGCGCAGCCGCGCATCGATGCTACCGCGATGATACTCACGCTCGGCATCGAAGCCGAAACCCGTATCACGCCGGCCGAGACCAGGCCGGTCTGCCCGTTCCCCGCCACCATCACCATCGTGCCGCCGACGCCGGGACATGTCGCGATCGGCGTTCCCGTCGACATGCCGTTCACCGAGATCAACAAGATCCTCGAGGCGCAGTTCGCTGGAAAGACCTTTCCGGAGGACGACTCGGGCGCCGCCGACGTCACCGTCAAGCGCGCCAGCGTGGCGGCTTCCGGCGATCGCCTGCTGATATCGCTGCTGGTGAATGCAAAGGAGAAGGCGAGCTTCTTCGGTCTCGGTGGCGAAGCCAACGTTCATATCTGGGGCCGCCCCGTGCTCGATCAGGCGCAGCAGATGTTGCGGCTGACCGACATCCAGCTTGCCGTCGAGTCGGAAGCCGCCTTCGGCCTCCTGGGCGCGGCGGCGCGCGCGGCAATGCCGCAGTTGCAGAAGGCGCTGGCGGAGAAAGCAACCATTGACCTAAAGCCCTTCGCCAGCAACGCGCAGAAGAAGATCGCCGCCGTGATCGCCGACTTCCAGAAGAATGAGAACGGCGTCCGCGTCGCGGCCGAGATCGACAAGCTGAGGCTGGCCGATGTCGCCTTCGATTCCAAAACACTGCGCGTGATCGCGGAAGCCGATGGCATGATCAACGTCTTTATCAATTCGCTGCCGGGGCTGTGAGGAGCGACGGAACCTGGTCGCGTCATTGCGAGGAGCGCAGCGACGAAGCAATCCATGATGCCGCGAGAAAGGTATGGATTGCTTCGCTGCGCTCGCAATGACGATTCGAGCGATGACGTATCAAGATCGTATCAGTCCTCGAACTTGAACGAGACGTTCACCTTGGCGCGATAGGCCTCGATCTCGCCCTTGGCGTCCAGTTGCAGATCGAGCTTGACGATCTCGGCGACACGGAGATCGCGCAACGACTTGCCCGCGCGGCCGACCGCCGCAGCGGCGGCCTTTTCCCAGGATTCCTTGCTGGTGCCGATCAACTCGATGACCTTGTAGACGCTCTCAGCCATTTCGGTCCTCCTGTCTCAGGCAGGACGCAGGATGCACCTGCCACGACATAACGTAACATCGGAACGCGCGCGCGAATAGGATGCGCTGCACCATGGCTTGATTGTGCCTGGAATCAAGATGGCGGGCGGCCATCACGCCGTGCGACCATCGAAACGCCTCCGCGGAAGCGATGCGCGATTGGTCGGTCAACTATCACGCCTGCCATACACGCGCGAACTCGACGCGCCGGCGATCAGAAGCCACCCCAGTAAGGCGGCATGCCGTAATAGCGATGCAGCTCGGCTTCCTTGTCGCGATCGCCCCAGTCGAAATCCTTGTCGGCACGGAACGACGGCGCGCGCTTCAGATCTTCATTGCTGATGTCGAGTTCGTAGGCCTCGAACTTCGTGTTGTAGCGCAGCCGTCCCCATGGCAGCGGCAGCAGATTGGCGCCGATGCCGAGGAATCCGCCGAAGCTCAATATCGCGTAGGATACCTTACCGGTGACCTTGTCGATCATCAGCCGTTCGATGTGGCCGATCATGTCTCCGTTCGGCCGGCGTACCGCGGTGCCTTCCACGCGATCGCTTGCGATCAGCTGATGCGGCGCGGACATGACGTCGATTGCCATTGCACCCTCCACACGTCGGATGAAACGAAAGCAACGTCGAAATGCCCGTCCAGTTCCCGCATTGCAAAAAGGGGCAACCACCCTTCCGTTTTCGAAAGGGTGGTTGGGATGCGCGCCGAAGGTCTTAGCTTTGGTAGTCGATCAACAGCGCCGAGAACGACACGCTGTTGCTGCTCGAAGCCGTTCCCGTCGCGCTATAGGAACTCGATGACGAGGCCGACATTTGCTCCTGCAACGATTCCAGGAACTGCTTCAGGATGTCTTCCAATGATGTCGACGACGTATCGTCGCTCGAGGAAGCCTCATCCGACGGCGGCGGACCGCCAGGTCCACCACCCGGAGGCGGGCCGCCCGGGCCACGCGAGCCACCGGGGCCGTTGGCGAAGGCAGCCTTGAAGATGCCCTGCAGTTCGGTTGCCTGATCGCTGGTCAGCTTGCCCGAGGAAACCTGGCTTTCGATCAGATCGTCGATCTTCGATTTGAGGTCGCCAGGCGACGGCCGCGTGCCGCTGTCGTGGTCTGAGGCCCGGCTCGCCTGCATGGCGGAATCGATATCGGTCAGCGCCGCTGACAGCGCGTCCTGGTCGGACGAACTGATCGCGCCGTTGTTTACTTCGGACTGCAACTCGTCCTGCAACTTCTGCAAAGGCGACTGGTATGTGTTGATCGATGCCGCCGAGATCGAGGTCATGATGGCTCCAGGGATTGAGGATTCGGGAGTTTCAGGGGACTCGCACTGAACGGTCCGAACGTAGAGCGTACGATCTTAACGAGATCTTTTTGCCCTCTTCCGCGCCTGTTGCCCTGTATTGCCCGCTCCCATCCGGAAACATCCGGAAACAAAAATCTTTCGCGCATGCGCCCGAATCATGGACAAGAGGCAGGCATGGCCCAGCCGACGCCCAATATCCTCGTCGTCGAGGACGACCGCGAGACGCGGACACTGATCGCGAAATATCTGCGCGCCAACGCTTGCAACGTCGTAACGGCGAACGATGGCCGCGAGATGTTTCGCGCGATGGCGGACCGTCGCGTCGACCTCCTGATCCTCGAT
>PNLC01000319.1 GCA_013822885.1 Bradyrhizobium sp. | reverse complement strand
GTCGAAAAGGTCACGTGTGGTTGACACGTTACCTTCACCACAAACATCGGTGGTTATGGGTCCCGCGTTCGCGGGGACGACTCGTTGATGGATCTCGACTACGCCACCAACCGGAACTTCACGCCGCAAAGATCGAACGTATCGCCCGACACCTTGCAACCCTTGGCCTTCGCCGCATCGCGCACTTTCGCGATGTCGGCAACACGGAACGTCAATCCGCTCATCAGGTCGCTCGCGCCCCTGACGAAACGGAAGCTGGCATTGGGCAATTTCAACTCGGGCTCGCCGTTCGCGGACCTGCTGACGGCAATGCCGGTGATCTTGCCCCAGTGCTCGGCCAGCCCCTGCGGATCCGGGCTCTGCATTTCGACCTCGGTCAAGGCCTGCGTGACATCCTTCCGAATCGATTTCTGCCAGTCCGGTCCGGCCGGCGGATAGGGCCCCAGCACGTCGTCGCTGCCTTCGGTGTGGTTGAACTCGATGAAGGCGGCGCGGCAATCGCGCGGGTGCAGTTGCACGCCGTGATAGGGCGCGTGCGTGATCACGTTCGCCGTGCGCACGCCGATGCCGTTGGCGTGCCTGCCGCGTGCGTCCGGATCGTCGCAGCAGAAGATCGCCATGTAGCCGCCGCGGCCGCCGGTCTTGTCGATGAAGCGCCCTGCGGCCGTACCCGGCTGCGTCGGTGCCACCACTTCCAGCAGGATGGTGCCGACCGGCAGCAGCGCGTTCTCCAGGCCATACTTGGCGACGTTGCCGTCGCGGTAACAGACGTCGAGGCCCATGATCGCGGAGATGTCCGAGATCACGGGCTCCAGATGCGGCGCCACCAGGCAGATCTGCCGCAGCCTGAGATATTCGGCCATCTCAATGCCCTCGGCCATTTTCAATGCCCCCCGAACGCGGGCTTGCGCTTCTCGACGAACGCCTTCGCCGCTTCCTTGTGATCGGCGGTCTCACCCGAACGCGAGTGGTGGATGGCTTCGGCGTCGAAGCAGGCTTCGAGCGACATCGTCTCGGCATTGTTGATGTTGCGCTTGATGTAGCCCAGCGTCACCGATGGCCCCTGCGCCAGCGACATCGCGAGATCGTGCGCCTCGGCATCGATGTCGGCGTCCGGCACCACTTTCGTCACCATGCCGAGATTGTAGGCCTCCGTCGCGCTCAGCACCGGCGAGGCCAGATAGAGCTCGCGCGCCTTGGCGCTGCCGAGCATCTGGGTCAGGAAATACGTGCCGCCGTAATCCCCCGACAGTCCCACCTTCGCAAACGCCGTCGTGATCTTGCAGGAGGCGCTGGCGACGCGCAGGTCGCAGGACAGCGCGATCGAGAGCCCCGCGCCCGCGGCGGCGCCATCGAGCTGCGCCACGACAGGCTTGGGCGTCTGGTGCAGGATGCGCGACACTTCCATGCCGCGGCGCAGGTTGGCCATCTTGGCCTCGAACGCGAGCGGCGCCCTGCCCTCCGCCATCGACTTGACGTCGCCGCCGACACAGAAAGTGCCGCCGGCGCCCTTCAAGAGCACCGCGCGCACCTCGTGATCCTCAGCGGCGCGCCGCGCGGCTTCGACCAGCCCGCGCGTCATGTCCGGATTGAGCGCGTTGCGCCGGTCGGGCCGGTTCATGGTGATGGTGAGCAAGCCCTGCTCGAGCTTCTGGAGAACCATTTCGTTTGCGCTCATCTGTCGTGCTTTCGTTGTTGTTGTTGATTGGCTCCGTCATTCCGGGGCGATGCGGAAACATCGAACCCGGAATGACTGCGTGACTTCGTCACTCCGTCACTTCTTCACCAGCGGACACCGCGAGGCTTCCAGCGGCTGGAACGCCTCGCTGCCGGGGATCGTCGCCAGCAGCTTGTAGTAATCCCAGCGCGCCTTGGATTCCGACGGCTTCTTTACCTCGAACAGATACATGTCATGCACCATGCGGCCGTCCTGGCGGATTTGGCCGTTCTTGGCAAACATGTCGTTGACCGGCGTTTCCTTCATCACCTTGATGACGGCGGCGGCATCCGTGGTGCCCGCGGCCTTCACCGCCTTCAGATAATGGCCGATGGAGGAATAGACGCCGGCCTGCGCGGCGGTGGGCGGCCGCTTGACGCGCTCCTGGAAGCGCCTGGAGAACGCGCGGGTCTCTTCGTTGAGATCCCAATAGAAGGCCTCGGCGAGCAGCAGGCCTTGCGCGGTTTCAAGGCCAACACTGTCGATGTCGGTCACGAAGGCGAGCAGCGGCGAAAGTTTTTGGCCGCCGCTTCGCGTCAGGCCAAATTCGGCCGCCTGCTTGATCGCGTTGATGGTGTCGCCGCCGGCGTTGGCAAGCCCGACCACCTTGGCCTTCGAACTCTGCGCCTGCAGCAGGAATGACGAGAAGTCGGAGGTGTTGAGCGGATGCTTGACGCCGCCAAGCACCTTGCCGCCGGCCTTCAGCACAACATTGGTGGTGTCCTTTTCCAGGTCCTGGCCGAACGCATAGTCGGCGGTGAGGAAATACCAGGTTTCGAAACCCGACTTGACGGTAGCGAGTCCGGTGACGTTCGCCTGCGCAAACGTGTCATAGGCGTAATGCACGGTGTAGGGACCGCAGGCCTCGTTGCTGAGCCGGATCGAGGCCGGGCCGCTGTACATCACGATCTTGTTGCGCGCTTTCGCGATTTCGCCGGCGGCCAGCGCGGTCGCAGACGCCGCCACGTCGTACAGCATCTCGACGCCCTGGTTGTCGAGCATGTCGCGCGCGATGCTGGCGGCAAGGTCGGCCTTGTTGAGATGATCAGCGGCGACGATCTCGACCTTGCGGCCCAGCACCTCGCCGCCAAAATCCTCCACCGCCATCTTCGCGGCCGTTTCGCTGCCGGGTCCGGTGATATCGGCATAAAGCCCGGACATGTCGAGAATGCCGCCGAGCTTCAGCGGCGGCTTGCTCTGCGCCAATGCCGCACTCGCGGACATCGCAAGCGCGGCGGCGAAAATGCCCGTCGCAATCTTCTTCATACAATCCTCCCGGAATTTTGCTGCCGCATTGCCTGCGGCTTTCATGTTCGGCGCGATCATGCCGCATGGCATCATGAGCGGCAAGGCGCAGCGCGCGCGGATTTGCCCAACGATTTCCGCTAAGCGGAATGACCTTGTAGGATGGGTAGAGCGCAGCGAAACCCATCAATACTTGCGCGCGTGGCATGATGGGTTTCGCTTCGCTCTACCCATCCTACAGACTACCCCAACAGCCCCTTCCCCGGCACGTGATTGAGTTCGAGCCGGATGCCGTCGGGGTCTTCGAACAGGATCGAGTAATATCCCGGCGCCCATTGATCCTCGCGCGGCGTGCGGATGATGTTTGCACCGAGCGTCTGGAGGAAGCCGTGCAGTTCATCGATGTCGGCGCGCTCTCGCGCGCGGAAGCACAGATGATGCAGGCCGACGCGCCTTTGCTCGAATGTCGCGCCTTCGTACTCGGCTGACGGCGCGCTGATGCCGACCGCGGTGCGGCCACCGACGCAATAATACGTCGTCTCGGTATCGATGACCGGCTTCAGCCCCAGGAACGGCAGCAGCCTCGAATAGAAATCGCGGGACCGCGCGAAATTCGAGGCGGTTAGGAAAATATGTGCGATGCCGTTGACTTCCATGGCTCCCCCTTCTTGGCAATCTCTAGTAGCATGATAACGTCAAGCGTACGGGAACGGACTCGTGAACGGATTGGATCAAGCCGCGTAATGACCGATCCGGCATGGCGTCATCGGGCCATTGTCGTGGCATTTCTCGCGCTGTCTACCGGCGCGCGCGCGAACGCCGATTGCGCATTCGAGCCGCAGGGCGAAGGCCGGGTCGCCGCTGTGGTGGACGGGCGCAGCCTTCGCCTCGATGACGGCCGCGAGATCCGCCTGGCCGGGATCGAGCGGGCTGGAACTGACAGCGCGAGTAGGGCCGCGTTGGCGGCCATCGTCAGCGGACGCCATGTGGCGCTGCACGGCGAAGACGACGCGCCGGACCGTTACGGCCGCCAGCCGGCCTTTGTCTTCGCGGAAGGCTCGGAGACTTCCGTACAGGGCGAAATGCTCCGCCGTGGCGAGGCGCTCGCATCTGCGGAGGTCGCGGACAAGGAATGCGCCGCAGAACTGGCCGCCGCCGAGAAAGTGGCGCGCCAGGGCAAATTAGGAATCTGGGCTCACCCTGCCGCCATAAAAAACGCGGAAAGTCCCGGCGATATTCTGGCCGGGATGGGGCGATTTGCGGTGGTCGAGGGCAGAGTACTGTCCGTTCGTCAAGCGGGGACTGTGACCTACCTGAATTTCGGTCGTAACTGGACACGGGACTTTGCTGCGACTATTTCAGGGCGCATCATGCCGGCATTCGAAGCGGCTGGGCTCGCGCCTAAGTCACTAGAAAATAAAAGGATTCGTGTCCGCGGCTATGTCGGGTCGCGGGGAGGACCACGAATCGAACTGCTTCGGCCGGGGCAAATTGAGGTGCTGGGCGGGACATAGCGCATGATTCGAAAACTGCGCACCGGTTTTCGATATGGTCATGCGCAAACAGAGGGATGGGGGCATAATCCGGTCGAGACCGATCGGGTCGTGATTCCAGTGGCTGATTTGACGCATCGTGCAACAGGGCGCCAAAAGAAGACGGGCTGCCGCCTCCTGGCCGCGCCGGCGCTGCTGTGCGCCGGCTTCATGGTTGCGGCCTGCAGCAATATCGGAAAATTGGAGACCGCCGCGCCCGCTCCGGCGGCACCCAAGCCAAACCGCACCGTCGTCCAGACCCCTGCGAGCGAGCGCGAGCATGAGCGCATCCTCTCCTCCTATGGCGGCGCCTATGACGATCCGAAGCTGGCGTCGCTGATCGGCAAGACGGTCGACCGGCTGGTCGCTGCGTCCGATCGCCCCGACCAGGCCTACCGGGTCACGATCCTCAATTCCGGGGCGGTGAACGCATTCGCCCTGCCGACCGGGCAGCTTTACGTGACTCGCGGCCTGATCGCGCTCGCCAGCGACACCTCGGAACTGTCCTCGGTGCTGAGCCATGAGATGGCGCATGTGCTGGCCAAGCACGCCTCGATCCGGGAAGACCAGGCGCGGCAGGCTGCGGTGGTGACCAAAGTCGTCACTGACATGGGCAACGATCCGGATCTCACGGCGCTGGCGCTGGCCAAGACCAAATTGACGATGGCGAACTTCTCGCGCGCGCAGGAGTTCGAGGCCGACGGCATTGGCGTCGGGATCTCGGCGCGCGCCAGTTTCGATCCCTATGGCGCGGCGCGATTCCTCGCGGCCATGGAGCGCAACGCGGCGCTGAAGGCCGGCAAGACCTCGCTCGATCCGCGCGCGCAGGACTTCCTGTCCTCGCACCCGGCGACGCCCGAGCGGGTGCAGAATGCGCAGGCCAGCGCGCGTCGATTCACCTCGCCGCAAGGCGGCGAACGTGATCGCGAAACCTATCTCGCCGCGATCGACAACATCGTCTATGGCGAGGACCCCAGCGAAGGCTTCGTGCGCGGGCGGCGCTTCCTGCATCCCAAGCTCGGGTTCACCTTTGCCGCGCCCGAGACCTTTACGCTCGACAACACCGCGCAAGCCGTGATCGGCGTGCGCGAGGGCGGCACCCAGGCGATGCGCTTCGACGTGGTGCGCGTCCCGGCCGAACAGTCGCTCT